>QBUL01000189.1 GCA_013180605.1 Candidatus Methanophagaceae archaeon GoMg1
GAACGCGGCACACTTGATGAAGTCAAGACGAAATTAGACGTGCGGAAGACCGTCAAAATTATCGTGGAAGCAACAGAAGATATGCCCGCGATAGAACATGAAAATATCATTGACGTGGAATACAAAGGTAGAAAGGCGGTCATAGAAGCAAAATCCGATATAAGAGAATATATCTCAAGGTATTTGCTTGAAAACAACATCGGAATTAAGGAGCTGAGAATAGAAGAGCCAACGTTAGAGGATGTTTTCATGGAAACCGTTTATAAAGGTAAAGGAGGTAAATAGATGGCTGGAATATCCGTAGTAGCAAAAAAGGAGTTCTTGGATCACGTGATGGGCAAAAAATTTCTGGTGATTCTCGCGATACTGATGATAATTTCGCTCTTGGCGATGCACCAGGGCGTTGAGAGCTATAATAAGCAATTGGATAGCTATAAAGAACGAACGGCAGAAATAGAGGAGCATCCAGAGGGAATGCCCCCAGGTTGGATGCCGGAAAAACCCTCTATACTATTCGTTTTCCAGATGATGAGTATGTTGTTTGGCATTCTTTATGCGATACTGGCGATAGCGATTGGTTTCAATTTGATTTCCGGTGAGAAAGAGAGCGGTTCTCTGAAGTCGTTGTTATCGCATCCCGTGTTCCGCGATACGATAATCAATGGTAAGGCGCTCGGCGGAATGGGAGCACTGGGATTTGCGATGCTGGTTATGACGTTATTGTCAATAGGAATTCTAATGATGCTGGGGATAATGCCGACCGGTGACGAATTTGTGCGGATTTTAGTCTTCATGGGATTTACGCTGTTGTTTATGTTCTCGTTTTTTGCGATTGCACTGATGTGCTCAACGATTGCGAAAAACAGTACCCGCGCAATAACGTACACGCTTGTGATATTCATTGTTATCTCATTCGTCATGCCCATAGCGGGCACATTCGTTGGTATGCAACTCGCTGGAGACATGCCGGAGTTTCGCGGAATGGCGAGACAAGAGATAAACGAATCTGAAGACATAAGCAAAGAAGAACAAATAGAAGAACAAGAGAGAATACGAGAAGAAAGACAAGAAGAATTCCAGGAATACTGGGAGAAAGTGATGGGGGTGCAAGAGATGTTTACAATAGCCGACCCAAAGAGCAATTTCGAAAAAGTGTCTTCTGCGGTTCTCAATCCCGGATTTCAATCATCTACTGTATCTTTTGGTTCGAGTTCGACGACGATGATAACAGGGTCACGAGCTGAAACGAGCATTCTCGAAGCGCTGGGAATGGTGTGGAAGAATTTACTCGTCTTACTGGTCTTTCCGGTGATAATGTTTGCAATCGCATACGCAAAATTCATGAGGATGGATATACGGTAAAAATGCAAATTGAAAAGTGCAAAATGCAAAGTGAAAAATAGAAAATGGATAAAATGAAAGCAAAAGTAAAAGCAAAAGCGAGGAAATTAGTGCCAATCCTTATTCTCTTTTTATTTTTTCTCCCGCTCTTTTTCTTTTCTTCGGCGGCAGCGCAAATAGAAGGTGTGGAGAAGAGAGTGGAGATAAGATGCGATTTCACGGCTCAGAAGATAGAAGCAGGAGATACCGCCGCTTTTGAGCTAACGCTCGTAAATCATGGTAAAACTGCCACTTACAATTTGCGATGGTGGGCATACCGCGAAGCGAAGAATTGGGACATAAAATTTGAGGACGGCGATAAGGAAGTGTATAAGGTATTGCTTCCCGAAGGTAGCATCGCAGGCAGCCCCAAGACGGTAACACTCGCCGTAGAGACACCAGGAGATGAAAAGGTTGGAGAATATCCAATACACATTGATATTGGTGACGGGCGTATTACGCTTTACGTTAAAATAACGGAAACGCATAAAGGAGAGAAGGGGACGCTTGCTTTGACTGTTACGGACAAAGACGGGGACAGCATCAAAGGTGCTACGGTTAGTGTTTATAATAAGGATAAATTTATGGATTATGCAAAGACAACCGTAGAAGGTAAGATAGAACTGGAGTTAGAAAAAGGAGAATATACTGCTGAGATAATAAAGGAAGGGTATCATGCGAAGGAGACAGAGGATTTTAAGATAAGGATAGGAAGAAAGACGGACATTGGTATTATTTCATTGGAGCAAAAAGAGTATTATGCGGAAGTTTCGAGCAAATCGCCTTCTAAGACCTCCATGGTTGGAGAAAATCCCCTGTACCAAATAAAGATAAAAAATAGCGGTAAGGCGGACGATACGTATGGATTAGATATTGAAGGATTACCCGAAGATTGGTATTCCCGGTATAAGGAGACGAAGGAGGGAAAAGAAGACATTTCTGAGCTCTTCATCGGCTCAGGAGAAGAGAAAACGTTGTATCTGGAGTTCGTTCCCCCGTACGATGTGGAGATAGGGGAATATAACTTTACAAGCTTAGTTCAATCTTCTATGGGGCAGTATGAGCTCGATCTTACGTTAAAAGTCAGGGGGAGCTATAAAATGAGGTTGTATTCCCGCAGGCTTAGCTATGAGGTGAAAAGGGGTGAGAAGGCTTCTATATCGCTGACTGCTTCGAATGCTGGTAAGGGCGGTACGATAACGAATATAAAACCTGAGATAAGCGCTCCAGAGGGCTGGACTGCAACGATAAATCCCAAAGAGGTGACAAGTTTGAAACCTGGTGAGAGCGAGACTTTTACGATGAAAATAACGCCTCCCGGGGATATTACGCCCAGCGATTACAAGGTGACGGTGAAGATTAAAAGCGACCAACTGGAGGAGGAGGAGGATTTTAGAATAATCGTCGAGGAATCGTCTAATGTAGCCCTCTATGGCACGGTGATCATCGTTATAGTGATACTGGCTTTGGCTTTTATGTTCAGGAAGTATGGGAGGCGGTGATCCATCGTCTCGGCTATTCCTCACTCTTCACTTCAACAAAACCACATTTCCCGTTCCTCTCCTTCTCCGCTCTGCCAATCCTTTACTTTCAAGTAAATCCAACGACCTGCTGACATTTGCTTTTGGCAGCCCGGTTTTCTCCACTATTTCGCTCTGCTCGATAATTCCATCCGATTCAAGAATCGTTTCGTATATCTATTTCATCAAAGTAAATTATAGACACAGATTAACGCAGATTGCGAAACGAAAAAGTTTTTTTTGTGAGTAGGAGGAAGAGTTATAAAACATAAGATATGAAACTGGCATCCGCTTCGGGAAATTTGGAGGTAATTGGACTGGGCGCCTTGAATTACGATGTTTTATATGCCGTTGAGCGCATAGCGAAAGGAGGCGAGGAGGTAGGGATTACGGATGTGAAAAAGGCGCCTGGGGGTTCTGCAGCAAATACAATCGTTGCTTTAGCACGGTTAGGCGTTGATGCGGGTTTCGTTGGCACGGTAGGTAACGATGAAGAAGGCAAACGGATTCTGGAAGACCTTAGGGAAGAAGGGGTGGAGATAAGGATAAAAAAACGTGAAGGTTACACAGGCTCCGCAGTAGCGTTCGTTGATGCCCGGGGAGAACGAGCACTTTATATCCTTCCCGGTGTGAATGCCCAACTGTGCACAGACGATATAGACCGTGAATTTGTGAACCACGCGAAATTTCTACACACGAGTTCGTTTGTAAACCGAGAGCAGTTGGAAACGCAGCGTGAATTGGCGAAGCGCATACACAACAAGACAAAACTCAGTTTTAGTCCCGGTATGCTCTGTTTCAAATACGAACTTGACGATTTGACCGAGCTAATAGAACGAAGCGAAGTGGTTTTTATCAGTGCTGATGAATTGAAATCGGTGATAAAGGATACGAACTACGAAAAAGGTGCAGAATTTCTTTTGGACGTCGGTGCCCGGATTGTCTGTGTGACGCTGGGCAGGAAAGGCTGTTATGTCGCTGATAGCAGCACGGGAGAATCGCATTTGATAGATGCTTATCCAACGGATGTGGTGGACACGACAGGTGCAGGGGACGCATTCGCAGCAGGATTCTTGTTTGCGTTGCTGCGTGATAAGAGCCTATACGAAAGTGGAAAGGCGGGCAATTTAGTTGCTTCGCTCTGTATACGCGAATATGGCGGTAGAAAAGGATTGCCTTACAAGAAATTTATCCCCGCAACGCTACAAAAAGGAGTGAAAAAAAATAAATCGTTGACACAGATTAACGCTTGTGGGCTCTGCCCACATTCCCGCAAGCCCTGAAAGGGCTTAATTAACACAGATAAAAGGAGCTATACCGTTAAAAATAGCCCAACCCAGCCCAGCAAAAGAAAAAATCAGTGTGAATCTGTGTCTTAAATAGAAGGAAGTTATACATTATATGCAATAATAAAGCAATAAATTCTTATACCCCTAAAGCAAGAAGCTATTTTAGGAAGGTCTTATAAAATGCGCGAGTATGCAGGCGTAGGTGGTGGCGAAGGCGAAAGCATAGTACAAAAGGCGCGGATGGCAAACAGCGCTGCGGTTAAATTGGCTAATGCCACAACGGATGAGAAAAACCGGGCACTGCGCAGGATCGCGGATTTGGTGGACATGAACATGGAGCGAATACTTGCGGCTAATGATAAGGACGTTGAAGTTGCGTTGGGCTTAACAAAGGCAGGGAAAATGTCCACATCACTACTCAAAAGGTTGAAATTAGACAGCGCTAAAATAGACGAGATAATAAAAAGTGTGCAGGACGTAGCGAAATTGGATGACCCGGTTGGCAAAACCATGTCGGCGATAGAACTGGATACGGGGCTGGAACTTTTTCAGGTTTCCTGCCCTATCGGTGTTATCGGTGCGATATTCGAATCACGACCTGACGTTCTGGTTCAGATTTCCTCGCTGTGTTTGAAAACGGGCAATGCCGTAATGCTAAAAGGCGGCTCAGAAGCACAGAATTCGAACGAGGTGCTATTTGAGGTGGTTTCAGAAGCCGCATCAGCGACAGAGGGAATACCCGATGGCTGGATTCAACTGCTGGAAACGCGAGAAGAAGTAAATGAAATGTTAAAACTAAATGAATACATAGACCTTTTGGTGCCGCGTGGCAGCGAACAATTTGTGAAGTATATCCAAAATAACACTAATATAATGGTCTTAGGGCATTCGGAGGGTGTGTGTCACGTTTATGTTGACCGTGATGCGGACCTGAATATGGCAGAAGACATATGCTACGATGCTAAGGTTCAGTACCCTGCGGTATGCAATGCTGCTGAGACGCTGCTTGTTGATTCGCCGATTGCTGCTGCTTTTTTACCTCCTATGATAGACAGGTATCGGCAGGCAGGGGTGGAGGTCCGGGGCTGTTCAAAAACGCTGGAACTTTTAGCGAGCGGTGAACACAACGAGAAACAGAGACATAAAATAAAGCGTGCATCAGAAGAAGACTGGCATACTGAGTATAACGATTTAATCATTTCAATCAAAGTAGTTGATGGTGTGGATGAGGCTATTGAGCACATCAATCGCTACGGTTCGGGACATACGGATGCGATTGTTACCGCGAATAAAGAAACAGCGTTAAAATTTATGCGGTTTGTGGATTCATCTTCGGTAATGCATAATGCGTCAACACGGTTCAGTGACGGATTCAGATATGGCAAAGGTGCCGAAGTAGGCATAAGCACGAATAAAGTGCACGCACGCGGTCCTGTCGGATTAGAGGGGTTAGTTATCTATAAGTATCTAATTGTCGGTAAGGGGCATGTAGTGGCTCCGTACACAGGTTCTCATGCGAAAGCATTTACACATAAACCCATGTCAAAACAGTTTTATCTTTAAGAAATTTAAATATGCGCTTTCATATATTTTGTAATATACTGAAAGTTCAGAAAATCCCGAAAAAGAAGAAAGGTGGGAAAAATGACGGAATCATCTAAAAACGAATTTATAGAACTTATCGCGGAAAACAGTAAAGTCAACGGTCTTGATGAGCTATCATCAAAGATCATCGGTATCCTGTTTATAGAACCGGAAGAAGTCGCTCTCGACGAACTGGCGAATAGAACAGGCTATAGCCTATCCGCAGTAAGCACAGCACTGAAGTTTATAGAAAGAGCAGGAATAGTGAAAAGGTCAAAGAAACCAAAATCAAAAAAGGTGTATTTCTACATGGGGAAGGATATATTGGCTATGTTCCTACAAATCATGAGGAGAAAATACGAAAAGATCATATTGCCATCAAAACAAAAACTACCAAAAATAATTGAGAAGTATAAACAGGAAAGCACAAAAGAGTCGGAAGAGGAGTTAGGAATTGTAGAAAATTATTACAAAGAGCTATTATTTTTTGAACAAATATTAAAAGAATTTATTGAGACGTTTGAGCAGTATGAGGTAAACAAAAAATGATGAAAAAGGAGGTGTTGTGGAAAAAATGTATAAAAAATTTTTAGTAGAAATGAAAATACCAACAGAAGAAGTCGAAAATGTAGATGAACTTGTTAGAGAGGGCTATTATGGGAGAGACGTAATCTACGATATAATCAGACGTAGAGCGACACAACTCAGACCAAGACGTTGGTTTGTTAAAGCAGAAGGAGGTAATATTATATGATGAGCAAGAAAGACGTCTTTGCGATGGGTTTGGCTGTGGCATCTCTGTTGCTGCTTGCAACCGCCTCAGTATCCTCAGCTGAGGGTCCTGCCGTTATGATTACAAATTACACGGTGGAGCCAGAAGTCTTGATGCCCGGCGACACCGGCTCTATCACAGTCACGATAAAAAACATGGACACTCTGTCATCAGAGACCGAGAGGACTACTACCGGAAAATTTTCTACATCCGAAACCACAACGACATCAACGAGTAGTATAAGTGCAGAAATAGAAACTATACGGCTGAGTAGCAGAAGCAGAGAGATAGAATGGTTGAGAGAAAGTGTTCAACGCACCGAATACTACAACGTGGGTGCTTTGGGACCTGATGAAAGCATAAAAATCTCATTACCGATAAAAGCTGCTGCCTCTGCCCATGACGGCACGTATTTCCCTGAAGTCTACATAGAAGTGGACAATGGAAAAAACGTGCGGTTTCCTGTCCGTGTAAAAGTAGACAGCAGTGAGGTGGAAATACTTGAGAAAGATATCCCTTCAGAGATTTCGCTCAGTGAGTCAAAGCAGATAGCGATAGTGGTGGCGAATAACAGACCTAATTCAGTGAGAGGTGTGAATGTGGAAGTAAAATCAAAAAGTGGCGGTTTAGAATTCACGCCCGATGGAATATACATCGGTAATTTGGAAGCGTATGAACAAAGAGCGCTGAATTTTACGCTTACCCCTCTTTTCGAAGGGGATAACGACATCTATTTCGAAGCCGATTACAAAAATGGTGATAATGAGCATCACAGTGCGTTTACATCGTATGTATTGGTAAAGAGCACCGCAGATGTGAGGCTTATCCTGGTGAATGCACCGGAATTTGTTTTTAAAGGTGACGTCACGAGGATAGACTTTGACGTGGCTAATGGAATGGCAAAGGATATCAAAGCGGTGTCCGTGATGCCAGCGATAGAAGGGCTCAGAATACTGCCTTCTGAATATTTCATCGGGGACATGGAAGTAGGTGACGTCTTTTCTGCTTCTTTTGACGTTTATACCACCGATTTGAGCATTGGAGATACCACAATACCCTTTACAGTGGTGTTCAAAGATGTTGACACGGACAAGCAATACGAAATGCAAGGTTACGAGGTGCATGTAGAGATACGAGAACCGCAGAAGAGTGTGTTACCGAATCCGGTGCTCATAGGTGCACTGGTTGCCATTCTTGTCTCTGTCGCTGTGGTTATCTGGGTAAGGGTAAAGCGAAAGCGGGGAAGGCGTGAGAAGAAATAAAAAGCGAAGGATAAGAAAGAGTAATAAATGATTCGCACAGAAAATCTGACGAAGGTTTACCAGATGGGTGATGCGGAAGTTTACGCATTGCACGATGTGAATTTAGAGATACAAGAGGGCGAATTCATTGCGATAATAGGACCTTCGGGCTCGGGCAAGTCCACGCTGCTCAATATGATTGGTTGTTTGGATACGCCGACAAGCGGTGCTGTCTTCATAGACGGTATAGATACCGGTAAGCTAAGCGAAAACGGGCTTGCGGAAATAAGAAGGGAGAAAATAGGATTCATATTCCAGCAGTTTAATCTCGTCCACACGTTAAATGCGTTAGAAAACGTTGCACTTCCCATGTTCTTCGCGGGTGTGAAACGAGAAACGAGGCTGAAGAGAGCGGAGGAACTGCTTGCCAATGTCGGGCTTGGCGATCGGATATACCATAAACCTTCGGAAATGAGCGGGGGGCAGCAGCAGCGGGTGGCTATTGCACGGGCGCTTTCTAATGACCCGGAAGTCGTCATTGGTGATGAGCCAACGGGAAATGTGGACACAGAAACGGGAAACACAATAATAGACATCTTAGAAGGTTTGAACAAAGAGGGACGGACGGTAGTTGTGGTAACGCACGATGCGGAGATTGCAGCCCGTGTCGGTAGAACAAAGCGGATGCGGGATGGAAGGGTGCTTGATTGAGCAATGAGAGATAAATTACTTATGGCGTACCGGAGCATAAGGGAAAGACGAACTCGCTCGATACTCACCGTGCTGGGTATCGCGGTGGGAATAGCGGCTATCGTTTCTTTGATGAGCGTTGGCTATGGTATGGAGGAGGCGATAACAGGTGAATTGACGGGGTATGCTGATTTCATCGGGGTGTTTCCAGCAAAAATAACTGGTACGACCTACGTGGAACTGGGGAGTTTTACTGATAGAGATTTAAAAGACGTGCAGCGGATAGGCGGTATAAAGGAGTTCTCGGCAATGACGTTCGACTCCGCAGAAGTGGAATACAGGAACAAAAGAGTGCCCATTTTTTTCATCAGTGGTGATACTAAGGAGCTGGAGAGCATGTATGTGGAGCCCGTAGGGCTCAAGGAAGGGCGGTGGCTCAGAGAGAATGATTATAAAGGCTGCGTCATTGGAGACCGGGTAGCCAATGACTACTTCGATGAAGTTGTACACGTGAACGATAAGCTGATAATAAACGGCGAGAAATTTATTGTCGTTGGTGTTTTTGAAAAGGCAAGCACGCTGTATGCCTCTGACATAGATCCTTATATTTTCCTCACGTTGCGTGCTACAAAGGAAGCTCTGCAAACTGATGAGATAAATTACATCATGGTACGGGTCTATGACATAGAGGAAGCGGAAGAGATAGCAGAGGAGATCAAGGAAGCGATAAATGACAATCATGGACTCGATGATTTCGCCAACGCAATGACGATGGGTAGCATGATAGAAATGATGGGGGATGTTTTTAATATTATACGTGGCGTTCTGGTTGGAATAGCGGCAATTGCACTCGTTGTTGCATCCATTGGTATCATGAACACGATGTTGATGTCTGTAATGGAGCGTACGCATGAGATCGGTGTGATGAAGGCAATCGGTGCGAAGAGCAGCGATGTCCTCTCTCTTTTCCTATTAGAATCGAGTATGGTGAGTCTGGTGGGCGGTGTGGTTGGCTGTGTACTGGGCGCTGTGGCGGCGAAAGTCATCAGTCTCGGTGCAGGCACTGCATTGGGGATTGAATTTGGTGCGGTTGTAAAACCCGAAGTGTTACTTGGCGGCATGGTAGTTGCAATGGTTGTGGGCGTTCTAGCAGGGTTCTATCCCGCGCGTAAGGCGTCAAGAATGAGTCCGGTCGAAGCGGTGAGGCACGAATAAACCTTCTTTCTAAAGAAAGAAGCTTTATCAAGAAAGATTGTTTTTGCAAAGCAAAAAAGGGTGTTGAGCAATGAAGGATGCATTTCTGTTAGTATATAGGAACATGAAGGAGCGAAAAGCTCGGTCTGCACTCACGGTACTGGGTATTATGGTGGGCATAGGCGCCGTAATCGCATTAATGTCCGTTGGCTACGGGATGCAGGAATCAATAACAGGTCAGCTCGTTGAGATGGCAGATGTCATTATGGTAATGCCGATGAGGATGGAATTAGGCAGCATTGGCGCATTTGGCAGCTTTACCGACCGTGATCAGGAAGCGGTGAGGCGGATAGGAGGTATAAAAGATGCTGTGGCAATGAGAGGCGAGATGGAAGAAGTAGAATACAAGGGCGAAAAGTTCATGGTGCATGTCATTGGTACAGACCCCAAAGATGTAGGTGCGCTATTTGGAGCGATAGTGAAGCCAGAAGAGGGAAGATACTCAAAGGCAAACGACCACAAAACATGCACCATCGGGTACAGCATTGCTAATGATTACTTCGATGACGAGATTGGAGTTAACGATAGGCTCACGATAAATGGCAGTAAGTTCAGGGTCGTTGGGGTATTGGAGAAGCAAGGAGGGTTCAGGTCCGAAACGGATTCGGAGATATACGTAACGGCACGAGATTCGGTGAGTATTCTCGATAACGAGGATATTTCGGAAATCTTCGTGCGTGTGCGGAATATAGGCGAAGCGGAGGAGATAGCGACGGAGATAGAGGAGCGGATAGATGACAATCACAAGCTGGACGATTTTACGTCTGCAATGACAATGGGAAGCGCGATAGAGCAGATGGAGTCCATCTTCGGGATATTGCAAGCGGTTTTAATCGCCATCGCGTCTATTTCACTTATCGTTGCTGCAATGGGGATAATGAACACGATATTGATGTCGGTGATGGAGCGTACGCATGAGATTGGCGTGATGAAAGCAATCGGCGCGAAGAACAGGAATATTCTTTTTCTGTTCTTACTCGAAGCTGGAGTAGTGAGTGCAATAGGAGGCGTGTGTGGCTGTATTTTCGGCGTGATTGGCGCTCATGCTATAAGTTTCGGTATACATACGGCGTTTGACGTGGAAATCGCAGCGATTGTGAAACCCGAAGTTCTGCTCGGTGCGGTAGTGGTTGCGATGCTTGTGGGTATTCTATCCGGGTTGTATCCCGCGAGGAAAGCGTCAAAGATGAGTCCTGTTGAGGCGGTGAGGTATGAGTAAACAAACCGTCTTTCTAAAGAAAGAAGCTTTACCAACAACCTTTCTTTAAAAAAGAAAGCTTGACCAAAGAAACAAGAGTATTTTTGCTTCGCAAAAACCACTTAAAGAGTTTTAGTAATCCATGTCAAAGAAACCTGTTTTAGATCCAACCTTTTGCTTCTCTAATTATATAGCGGGGAAGGTATCGGAAAACCCGAAGGGGGTTTCTGATTGTTTTAGTGGATTACCTTCTGCGTACTCTGCGCTCTCCGCTGTAATAAATCGCAGACTATATTTTTAAATAGTACCCTTTATTACTATATAATGCATACATAGTTAACCAAACAAGAATGAGGAAAATAGTGAACAAGCCACCAGACTTGAAACTGTTTCTGTTCTATGGATTAGTGCTTATACCAACGTTCTTTTTGTGCTGCTCGCGAAACGACATGGCTTTCTTCTTTGTTCTCGTGGCGATGCTTCTGACAAGCGTGATAGAGATACCCATCTACGGGCTTAGAACAAAGAAGCCAGGATATAGTGCGCTTGAGGCAGCGTGTATCGGTGATTTTTATGGCGTGCCAATATCAGAGGAGATGCAGGCAGACAATGGAAGGACATATAAAACACAGGTAACACTGAATGTCGGCGGCTTCATTATACCACTGCTTTTCTCAGTTTATCTGCTGCTGAACTATTCCACACTCTTGTTAGACATATCGCTGGCTATCTTGCTAATGGCTCTCTTTTCCTACATGCTTTTAGAGGTAAAAGCAGGCGTGGGCATCGTAATTCCCAGTTACGTAGGTGTGTTTGCCATTCCTCTTGCATTTATACTCGCACCCGAAGTACAAGCCGAAGCACAAGCAGTGAATACGGCAATAGCGGGGTTGATATTTATACTGGCAATTTTTGGCATTCTATTGGGGCTGCTAATAGCGGTGGCAACACTGTCCAGAGAAGAAGTAGGAAGCGCTTTTTTTAATCTCGGTGGCATAGGCAGCTTTCAGCCCATATACCTTATCTCCATTCTGGCTTTGTTAATTGGAACCGTACCGTAGCATAGCACAGCGCCGCATACTATCATGCACAAAATTCGTGGGATTTTTTAACAGACATCGAGAAAATAGACAAGAAAAAATAAATTGTTGACACAGATTAACGCAGATTAACACAGACAGATGATAAAAATCAACACGGTTAAACTAAAATAAATCTGCGTAAATCAGTGTAAATCTGTGTCTTAAATAGAAAGAAGTTACACTTTATAACTACAGTGAAACGTAAAGTAATATTAAAATTAGGTGGCAGTCTGATAGAAAAATCACGGGACATCCTGCGGGTTCTTGTAGATTATGCCCGTGAGCGTGATGGAGATAAAAATGGAGATTTCACCCTGGTACTGATTCCCGGTGGTGGACCTTTTGCTGAAACGGTAAGAAATATCTCTGCGACTATGTCAATACCCGATGAAACAGCACATTGGATGGCTGTTCTCGCAATGCACCAGTATGGGCTTTTTTTGGCTGCTTGTAGCGGAGGTGAAGCCGGGATACCTTTGGTCGAAAGCGAGGATGAGGATGAAATAGACTGTGCTGGACCGATATGCATATTACTGCCCTATAAGATTCTAGAACAGGATGATTGCTTACCTCATACCTGGGACGTCACGTCGGACACGATAGCTGCGTTTGTCGCAAACAGGCTGGGTGAAAAAAGATTCATAAAATTGACCGATGTAGATGGAATACGTGATAAAAAGAGCGGGCATCTTATCGAAAAAATCCGGGCGAACGAGCTGGCGGGGGAACAGGCAGCTGGTCTGAATTGTATTGATGCGGAGCTTCCAGGATTTTTAATGCAGACCAAAATGAGCTGCATTATTGTAAACGGCAACTACCCAAACAGGATAATAGATGCAATCGAGGAGAAAGAGAACGTGAACAAGACGGTCTGCACAAAAATCTTTTAGAGTGCAGATGTCGCAGAAGCTTTCTTTCTACGAGAACGCGGACGTGGTCGTGGGGAAAGAGAATCCACATCCAAGTCTAACCCTTTTTCCAGTTCCTTATACCTATTTCGGATTGTAATCTCCGTTGTACCTACTACCTTGGCTATTTCCTTCTCCGTTCGGTACTCGCCACTTAAAACCGCGGCAATGTATATCGCCGCTGCTGCTGTTCCTATTGGTGCCCAGCCCCTCGCAGTTCCCGTTCCCTCATTCCTCTTTAGTATCTCTATTGCCTTTTCCCTTATCGCCTCGCTTAATCCTAATGCGGAGCAGAACCGAGGAATGTAATGCGATGGGTCAGCAGGGGCAATCTTCAATCCGAATTTCCTTAAAAGGAAAATATACGCACGCCTTATTTTCTTCAGGGGGCTTCTTGACACCCGCGCAATTTCCTTCAGCGTTCGTGGAATCCCATTTTGCCTGCAAATAATGTACAGCATTGCTGAGACCAATTCTTCTATACTGCGTCCCTTAATCAAATTTCGTTTCGCCGCTTTTCGGTACAGCACAGAAGTCATCTCTTTAATATCATTCGGCAGCTTAAGTGCGCATGCCATTCTATCTATCTCGATAAGTGCGAAGGCAAGGGTCTTCTCGCTACTGTCCATGTTTACCCACTTTAATCTCTGTATCCCGGCGGGTAATTTTGGCGTTGGTGTGCTCAGCCCTTTATCATGAATTCTATAACTCATACCCGGACCTGTTCTTACCCTTTTTGATGCTTGCTCGGAATCGTACGCACGCCATTCTGGTCCGAGGTCCACGAGATTCTCCGCTATCACCATCCCGCAGTTGGCACAGTACAGTTCTGCATGCTTAGAATCAGACACAACGTTTTTTGATCCGCATTCTGGACATATTTTTAGTTTGTTTGCCATACCAGAGATGTTTATATTTTTTCTGTTATATAATACTTTCGTTTTTATTGTATATAAAGTGTAACTTCCCTCTGTTTGAGACACGGATTTTTTCTTTTGTTCTTGAGACCGAAAACTTTTTATATTGCCTCGACATATTTTAAAAGCATGACAAAAGTTAGCGAAAGGGATATTAAAAAAAAAGGAGGTGATTGAAAATGGTAGAAGAAAAACAGGGGGGATTGAAACAGTTGTTTGTTTACGAACATGATGCAAGTCGGCTGGAACTTTTCATCAGAATCGTGTATTCGTTCGTTGTAATGCTGGTGTTAGCTGTGTACGGATTTATCGCAGAGATATGCATGCTTATTCAGTGGTTTGTGGTATTGATACTTGGACGCAGAAGCGAGGGGTTAAGCAACTTCATTAAAGGGTATCTGGAATATTTTGTGCACGTGATAGGCTATGTTTACTGGATGACCGACGATAGACCCGGAATATTCCCAAAGCCTGTTGAGATATACGAGAAAAAGTGAACGAGGTATTCATCAATAAATCGGTGAATACCCGTAATAACCTTTTTCTTTTTTTTTCTTTTTATACTTTATTCATGACATAATTTCAATTTGAGGATATCTATAACTTTACATATAGGTGATAGAATACTTACACAATAAAAAAATAAAATGAGAACTGCGTGGCTGAAGATAAGGATGGGGATGTGTGTATTGCTCCTGTTTGCGGTGATATATGCGCTATTAATCGTTATAGCTACCCTCTTAGGAGGTACAGGGTCTGGTATGATGATAATTTATGCTTTAATCGCATTCGTGCTGGTGGGTATTCAGTTCTTTATAGGTCCGAAGATAGTGGAGCGGTCAATGCGTGTTCGCTATGTTTCGGAACAAGAGCAGCCGGAATTGCACCGGATGGTGACCGAATTAGCGATGAAGGCAGGGATACCCAAACCAAGGGTAGGGATTTCTGAGATTTCTATACCCAACGCTTTTGCGTTCGGCACCTCGAAAAAGAAAGCGAGGGTTTGCGTCACGCGAAGATTAATGGAGATGTTAAGCAGGGACGAATTAGAAGCGGTTTTAGGGCATGAACTTTCGCACATAAAACATCAAGATATGGTAGTTATAACGGCGCTGAGCGTGATACCGATGATATGCTACTTCATCTATTTCAGCTTCTTCTGGTCGGGTATCTTCGGCGGCGGCATGGGCAGAAGTAGAGATGGAGCGTTACCAATGATGGCTATTGCTTTAATCGCCTTCGTGGTGTATTTCATAAGTAACCTTATCGTGCTTTACGTGTCTCGTATAAGGGAGTATTATGCGGATGCAGGAAGTGCAGAGCTAACGAGAAAGCCTCATGAACTCGCTTCTGCGCTATACAAAATGATTTATGGTAGTGCAGGAGCGAAGCCGGAAAAGGTAAAAAAGGAAATGGAAAGTATGCGAGCTTTCTTCGCTGCCGACCCTGTAACTGCAAGGAGGGATTTAAAGGATTTGCGCGCTGCCGATTTAAATAAAGATGGAAAGATAGATGAATATGAACTAAGAGCTTTTGCAGAAAGGGCAAGAGTAAGCCGTGCTGATAGGTTGATGGAAATCTTTTCCACGCATCCTACCCCGGTTAGCAGGGTTAAAAAGCTGGGAGAGTATCTTTAAGATAGCGGTTTGGCGGTTTAGACGGTTAGCGGATTGCTCAAAAGCCCTGAAACCTAAAACCGGACACCTGTTTGGTCTGTGTTAATTAAGCCCTTTCGGGGCTTGCGGGAATGTGGGCAGAGCTCCCTTAGCGTTCATCCGTGTCAACAATTTATTTTCTATTTTCTCGTAGCTTCACACAACCATTTGCCACCTTTATCACCACCTCTATATCCCTCTCGCTCCACCTTGAAGAATCTATCACCATGTCGTAAATGGAAAGGTCGTCCAAATCTATTCCATAATATTGCTCGTATCGCTTATTTTCTGAGCGTTCTCGGTTGTTCATAGCAGAAAGAGCTTCTTCGTAGGCTATTGCTTCCCGATGCGCAATTCGCTTCGCTCTTACTTCTACCGGTGCTTTTAGCCATATCTTTAGGTCTGCGTCAGGAACAGAGAATCCGGACAACCTGCCTTCTACAATGACATTCTCCCGCTTCATCGCCTCTTCTCCCTGCCGCTCATCTATTTGTCTATCGAAATCGTCATCGGTTTCTGCCAATTTGTTAAAATGCTCTAACTGCAGTTTCTTTTCCTTCGCTATTTGCCTAAATAGCTCGCCCGCGGAAATTAGCTCTACTGATAATTCTTCTGATAGCAACTTCGCAACCGTTGTTGTGCCACTGCCCGGAAGACCACTTATTGTTATTCGCATAAACTTTTTCTTATTTACTTTACGATATACTAATTATGTATTTACCCAAATATTTTTGTGTTAGCAGAACGAACGGAAATAAATTGTTGACACAGATTAACGCAGATTAACACAGATGATAAGAATCAACACGGTTAAACTAAAATAAATCTGCGTAAATCTGTGTCTCAAATAGAAGGAAGCTATACTTTATATACAATGAAAAAGGGGCACATATCAAAAATGACGAATAACACGATATATATCATTGACGTCACAAACAGAGACGGTGTGCAGACATCGAAATTGGGCTTAGCGAAGTTAGAGAAGACCATGCTGAACC
This sequence comes from Candidatus Methanophagaceae archaeon GoMg1, assembly GCA_013180605.1. Lineage (GTDB taxonomy): Archaea > Halobacteriota > Syntropharchaeia > Alkanophagales > Methanospirareceae > QEXZ01. The sequence continues at coordinate 16,489 of QBUL01000189.1, forward strand.
TTTACCTGGATGAGATGGGTGTCTTCATGAGCGAGTTCGGTTTCCCAGTCACGAGGCACGAGACGAACTATTTGAATGCCAATCTGGCGTTAGCAGAGATAGGTGCTCTGAAACGCATACGACTTAGCGGGTGGTTGAGAGCAATAAAGGGGGATGTCGAAGAAGCTTTTCGATTGGTGCCGAAACTGAAGCACGTTAATTTGAGTATATCAACATCTAAACAGATGATAGAGGGCAAATTCAGGGGAAAATTCGGCTGGAAGGACATAATAAGAGAGATGTGCGAGGCAGTTGATGCAGCGAGGGAACACGGTGCAGAGACTATTGGAGTCAACGCAGAAGACGCTTCGAGGACAGAACTCGAACGGCTGATAGAATTTGCCGAAGCTGCAAAACAGCATGGTGCAGACCGGATAAGATACTGCGACACGCTCGGCTATGACGACTCGTTCACCATTTACGAGCGAGTAAAAGCACTCGCAGAGGCGGTGTGTATTCCCATCGAACTGCACTGTCACAACGATTTGGGTATGGCAGTCGCCTGCTCGATTGCGGGCGCCAAAGGAGCAATGGATGCGGGTGTTGATGCGTACATTAACACCACGATTAATGGACTGGGCGAGCGAGCTGGTAACGCAGACCTGGTTTCGACAATACTCGCGGTAAAGAAAGCAAGTGGTTTTGAACACAAATATCGGTTACAGGAGGTAGATTTAAGCCACGCATGGCGGATCTGCAACTACGCTTCTCTTTCTTTTAGCGTCCCTATCCCGGTCAACCAGCCTGCGGTAGGCGATAACGCCTTCGCCCATGAATCCGGGATACACGTTGATGGGACGTTAAAAGACAGTAGAAATTATGAACTGTATGACTACACAGAAGTAGGCAGAGGGCATATCGAGCAGATTGAGACGGGTAGGCTTATAACAACGGGAGAATATTCGGGAATAAAGGGGTTCAAGAACGTGGCAGGTAAATACGAGTTGGAATTCCGAGATGACAAAGAAGCTCGTGAAATACTAGAACTCGTGAGGTATGCGAACGTCCACACACAGAAGCCTGTGACGGAGGACGAAATGAAGTTCATTGCAAAATACCCGCAGCAGGCAAGAAAGATTATGTCGGTGCAACCATAAACATAAATCTCAATGTCAAATACTACCAAATCCCAAGTAAATCCCAATTTCCAAATCCCAAAGAGAAAGGATAAATTGTGGTATATCTTTTTACAAAAGAAGGAGAAGAAAATAGAAAGGCAACAACCTTTTTATTTAAGCCCACCACTTTAATTATTGTGTAGAAAAAACAAGATAAAATGAGGACTTATATCTTTAAGGTGGCAATTGAACCGGATGATGATAAGTGGGTTGCTTACTCCCTGGAACTCAAAGACAGAGGAGGAGCAACCTGGGGTGAGACCAAAGAAGAAGCATTAAATAATTTACAAGATGTAATTCGGTTAGTCATTGAAGATATGGAGGAATGCGGAGAGTTACCCTCTTTTGAATCGGAGATTTTCTTTTCATAAAGGAAGCCAGACTTTCAGTCCTAAAATCCTCAAAATTATGATTGAGGACCAGGCAAGATGGAGTGAAGATGATTTAAAGTGCTTAAAAATACTGAAATAAAAATAAATATCGAAAAAGTAACATATACGATTGATTTAAATTATGGAGTGATTAATATGTCTGGAACAGTTGCAGAAAAGATAATTAACGAGCATATTGTAGATGTAGAGGGAGAAATAGTGCCTGGAGAAGAGGTTGCTTTGAAGATTGACCAGACGCTTACCCAGGATGCAACGGGTACAATGGCTTATCTGCAGTTCGAAGCTATTGGTATACCAAGGGTGAGAACAGAACTGAGCGTTAGTTATGTTGACCACAACACGCTGCAAACAGACTTCAAAAACCCTGATGACCATAGATACCTTCAATCCATAGCTAAGAGATTCGGTTTGTATTTCTCCCGCCCCGGTAATGGTATCTGTCACCAGCTCCACCTGGAAAGATTCGCCTGTCCGGGCAAGACGCTGATTGGTTCTGACAGCCACACACCTACGGCGGGTGGTATAGGTTCGTTTGCCATAGGCGCGGGTGGTCTTGACGTGGCGGTCGCCATGGCAGGTATGCCGTACAGAATAAAGTATCCAAAGATTACGGGTATAAAACTTACAGGAAAACTTCCTGATTGGGTCTCAGCTAAGGACGTCATACTGGAGGTTCTTCGCAGGATAGACGTCAAAGGCGGAAGGGGGAAGGTGCTGGAGTATTTTGGTCCCGGAGTTAAGACGCTTAGCGTACCAGAGCGAGCAACAATAACCAATATGGGCACTGAAACAGGAGCGACGACGAGCGTATTCCCGAGCGATGAAGTGACACGGAGCTTCATGGAAGCACAGGCACGTGGCGACCAATGGGTTTCGCTTGAAGCCGATGCAGATGCAGGATATGACGAAATCATAGAGATTGACCTGAGCGAAGTAGAGCCACTGGTTGCTATTCCTCACAGTCCGGGGAACGTCAAGCCGGTGAGAGAGATTGCAGGAATGGATGTGCAGCAAGTAGCGATTGGCTCGTGTACAAACTCCTCGTTACGCGACCTCAAAAAGGTGGCAAATATACTGAAAGGGCATACGATTGCGGATAACCTGCATCTTACTATAAACCCGGGTTCGAGGCAGGTGGTAGAGCACCTCATCGAGAGCGGTGAGATGCGGTATCTCGTAGCTGCGGGTGCACGGATACTTGAAAACGCCTGCGGTCCTTGCATAGGTATGGGCGCCGCACCATCTTCGCAGGGCATATCTATACGAACGTTTAACAGGAACTTTGAGGGCAGGAGCGGAACAAAGGACGCAGAGATATTTCTTGTAAGCCCTGAAGTCGCAGCAGCTACGGCAATTAACGGTGTTCTTACAGACCCACGGGACCTCGGCGATTGCCCTCAGATAGAGATGCCTCGGCGGTTTATAATCAACGACAACATGTTTTTACCGCCACTTCAATCAGAGCAGCATCTAGCCAATTTAGTAGAGATTATGAGGGGACCGAACATTAAGCTACTGCCGGATTTCCCGCCATTGCCTGATACGCTTAAGGGCGAAGTGCTCATTAAGGTTGGGGATAATATCACTACCGACCACATCATGCCTGCTGGAGCGAAAATCCTCCCGTTGAGGAGCAACATACAGGAGATATCGAAGTATGTTTTTGAGGCGGTTGACCCCGGTTTCCCCTCAAGGGCTCTGGACCGGGGTGGTGGATTCATAATAGGTGGTGAGAACTACGGTCAGGGCTCAAGCAGAGAACATGCCGCACTTGCACCCAAATATCTGGGCGTTAAGGCGGTAATTGTCAAGTCTTTCGCTCGCATCCATCTCGCGAACTTGATAAACTTCGGAATAGTGCCTCTGACATTTAAAGATCCAGCGGGCTACGATTCCATAGACCTGGGGGATAAGTTAGAGGTTATTATAGGAGAATTGCGGGACGATGTCGGACTCAGGAATCTGACAAAAGGGGATGAAATCGAACTTACACACTCCCTTTCACAACTTGATGCTGAGATATTGAAGACCGGAGGTAAACTGCCCTGGGTAAAGGCAAAGGTTGGAAAATAAATAGAAAAAATGACAGATAAAATCCAGATGAGGACCCCATTAGTGGAAATAGACGGAGACGAGATGACAAGGGTAATGTGGAGCATGGTAAAGGAGAAACTTCTTTATCCCTACATTGACCTCAAAACCGAGTACTATGACCTTGCTCTTGAAAAGAGGGACGAGACCGAAGACCAGATAACCATAGAGGCAGCAGAGGCGATAAAGAGGTATGGCGTGGGTGTTAAGTGCGCCACAATAACACCAAATGCAGCAAGAGTCACGGAATACAACCTGAAGCAGCAGTGGAAGAGCCCAAATGGCACAATCAGAGCCATTCTGGATGGTACTATTTTCAGGCAGCCTATAATGGTGCGGAATGTAAAACCCGCGGTAAGAAACTGGAAAAAGCCAATAATATTGGGCAGGCATGCCTACGGCGATGTGTATAAGAATGTCGAGTACAGGATTAGCGGTCCAGGGAAGGCAGAGATGGTGTTCACGCCCGAGAACGGTGAGGAAGTTAGGCACACAATACATGACTTCAATGGGTCTGGCATAATACAGGGGATACACAATCTTGACGGCTCAATAAACAGCTTTGCCGACACCTGCTTCGCTTACGCTCTCGACCAGAAAGTGGACCTATGGTTCTCTACAAAGGACACCATATCCAAGACATACGACAATAATTTTAGGGAGATATTCGAGAAGGTCTATGAAGAGAAGTACAAGGGTAAGTTCGAGGAGGTGGGAATAACATACTTCTATACGCTGATAGACGATGCCGTAGCAAGGATAATCAGGTCGGAGGGCGGCATGCTCTGGGCGTTGAAGAACTATGATGGCGATGTAATGTCGGATATGCTTGCCTCGGTTTTCGGGAGTTTAGCCATGATGACCTCGGTCCTGGTATCGCCACACGGCTACTTCGAGTATGAAGCGGCACACGGTACGGTGCAGAAGCACTACTACAAGCATCTCAAGGGCGAGAAGACATCTACTAACTCCATTGCACTCATATTCGCGTGGAGCGGTGCGTTACGAAAGCGCGGAGAACTGGACGGCATACCTGAGCTTGCAACGTTCGCAGACAAATTAGAAGCTGCTGCTACGGGCACAATAGAAGACGGTATAATGACTGGCGACTTGGCAAAACTGGCTGAACCACCTGCGAAGCGAGTGGCGAATACGGAAGAGTTCATGGAAGAGGTAAAGACGCGGCTCGATAATGTGCACTAAAATATAGTCATTCCGAAAATTATTAACCACAGATTACACAGATTTATTTAACTTGACAATGCCAGATTAACCGCAGAGTTCACAGAGAGTGCAGGAGATGGCGGTTTGGAGGTTTAGCGGGTTAGAACGGACTAACACAGGATACCTAACACCTAATTCCCTCTGCAGACTCTGCGTTCTCTGCGGTGAATTTTGAAATGCGACACTGTCAAATTAACTCTAACATTATTGATTCTGACTGTCAATCTGTGTTAATCTGCGTTAATCTGTGTCATCAATTTATTTTTTCAGATACGTTGCCGCGATCCCAAATCAGTGTGCCTGTCTCATGGACACGCTATTCAAGCGAGCAAGGAGATTCTTCACGGTTGATGCACTGTGACGGCTTCCATTGTAGACAAAATAAAGTCGTAAGCTAAGTTAAGTTTCTTTATCTCCATGGGAAGAGGATGGTCCTGGCGCCATTTTTTTTTTGGTAGAGTGTGTCGTCCTGTTCGGCGCTCAGATCAGCGACACATCCACTGGCATGGCCAATAATGAGCTTAATGGCACCAATATTGCATAAGAAGGGCATTTAAGCTTACAGTTGATGATATGTAGGTGGCACATCTAATTCTGTTCAGGTGTTTATAATAAAGGAATAAATTATTGTGGGTCCAACGACATTGCCTAAATCAAAATATTCGCTAGTTTTATAAGGAATAAAAGCGATATTAACAAGTAAATTTGGAGGTTGGTAAAAAGATGGCAAAAACAATAGGTATAGATGTAGGAACGAGCAATTCCGCTGCGGCTGCATTGATCGGTGGTAAGTCCACGATAATCCCAAGCGCGGAGGGGACAAGTCTTGGAGGCAAAGCATTCCCCTCGTATGTGGCATTTACGAAAGATGGGCAGATGCTGGTTGGAGAACCTGCGAAAAGGCAGGCGGTGTCCAATCCTGAAGGGACGGTGATGGCAATCAAGCGTAAGATGGGCACGGACTACAAGGTGAAGGTTCATGGCAAGGAATACACGCCACAGCAAATAACCGCTTTCATTCTCCAAAAGATAAAACGTGACGCAGAAGCATTCTTGAGCGATAAAGTTGACAAGGCGGTCTTAACCGTGCCGGCATACTTCAATGACAACCAGAGGACTGCGACAAAGGATGCAGGTGCGATTGCCGGTTTAGAAGTCGTCAGAATAATTAACGAACCCACAGCCGCGGCGCTTGCTTACGGAATTGACAAAGCAGAGAAAGAGCAGAAGATCCTGGTATTCGATTTTGGCGGTGGCACACTTGACGTAACGACTATGGAGTTCAGCGAAGGTGTATTTGAGGTCATATCCACGAGTGGAGACACCCAATTGGGAGGCACAGACATGGATAGCGCAATCGTGGATTACGTAGCGGAAGAGTTCAAGAAGGAATCGGGGATTGATGTGAGGAAGGATAGTATGGCGGTGCAAAGGCTGCGGGAGGCGAGTGAAAAGGCGAAGATAGAACTTTCTAATGTGCTTGAGACCGATATAAACCTGCCTTTCATCACCGCGGACGCCTCTGGACCGAAGCACCTCGTCATGAAACTCACGCGGGCAAAATTAGAGGAACTCGTGAGACCAATCGTGGATAAATGTAAAACTTCAGTAGACAGGGTATTACAGGATGCTAAACTCTCTCCCCCGGACATCACCAAAATCATTTTCGTTGGTGGACCGACGAGGATGCCAATAGTGCAGAAATTTGTCGAGGATTACGTGGGTGTGAAAGGAGAGCGTGGCGTTGACCCGATGGAATGCGTAGCGACGGGTGCTGCAATACAGGCAGGTGTTCTGACTGGCGAAGTAAAGGATGTACTGCTGCTGGATGTCACTCCACTCTCGCTTGGTATTGAGACCTTAGGCGGCGTGTTCACCAAATTAATCGAAAGGAACACCACGATTCCCACGCGGAAGGGCGAAATATTTTCGACTGCAGCGGATAATCAAACGAGCGTAGAGATCAATGTTCTGCAAGGCGAGCGCGAATTTGCGAGGGATAACACTTCCCTTGGGAGGTTCCATCTGATGGATATTCCGCCCGCGCCAAGAGGCGTGCCTCAAATTGAGGTTACCTTCGACATTGATTCCAACGGCATATTAAATGCCACAGCCAAGGACATGGGCACGGGGAAGCAGCAGGCAATCACAATCACAGCGTCAACTAAACTAGCTCAAAGTGAGATAGACAGGATGGTTGATGAGGCGACACGATTTGAAGATGAGGATAAAAGGCGTCGTGAAGCGGTGGAAACGAAAAATCAGGCTGAGAATCTTGTATATACCACTGAAAGGTCGCTCACGGATTTGGGCGATAAGGTCACGAGTGACGAACGGACGAGGATTAATGCGATTACAGAACGATTGAAGGAGACAATAAAGAGCGAAGACGTCCACAAGATACGGGCTGAGATGGAGGAATTGACACGTGCATTCCACGAGATTTCAACGCGTGCATATCAACAAGCAGGAGCACAGTATCAGCAACGAGAAGGTCCAAAGGCAAAGGAAGAGAAAAAAGGGCCCGAGGATGTGGAATACAAGGTGATGGATGAGGAGGAATGAAAAAAGTGCATTTGTTTACCGCCGAGATCACGGAGAGCGCTGAGATGACGTGAAGGTATGAGTTGTAAGTAAGCCAAACTCCTCAAACCTGAACCCTCAAACCTCACACCTACGCTGACTCTCTGTGTTCTCTGCGGGCTTTGCGGTGAGTAACAAGTACAAAAATTTTAATCATTCCCTCTCCCCTCTCCAAGGTTCTTTATGCTTTTTACCCGAAATTTGTTGAGTTCAATGTCTTTTCCCTCCCGGAAAACATTCTCTATAAACTTATTGCCTTCATCCATCATCCTGCGTATTTCAGGCGTGGTGTAGCCAATAGGTTCAATCTGTTTCGACTTCAAAAAGTATAATTTCGCCTGCCTCTTGAACCACTCATCCGGGAAGTCATCAGATACCAGAAGAAGGTCAATATCACTGTGCGGATAAAAGTCACCTCTGCTCCTCGAACCAAACAATACCACTCGCTTTAATCTAAACTCGCGGTCAACTCTTCTGCAATATTCGATTACCCGCTCTATTATTGAGCCCGTTTCTCTGCCCATTCAAGCAACCTCCTGCTATTTTTTAGACATTCTTCACTTCTTTTGAGTAGACTTGTTGCTAATTAAAGATACTCCATACGCAAAGGCTTTTAGTTAGATAGGACAAGTATAATAAATTATGATATCTCTTAACGATAGGGTAATGAGAGCCACAACAGGGCTCTATCCGCATCAGAATTCAATCACCTGGCGAAGCGTTCCGGTCAAGCAAAAACAACTCTCTTTTAAGTGCTGTCTCTAACAGGCCAATCGCTGTCGCAACATCCGGAACCTCAAGCGTTATCATTTTGCATTTTGCATTGTCAGCACAAAAACCATCGGTTTTTTGTGTTGACTCGCCTAGACACCCCTGTTGAAATGCCCCCGAGTGTGTTTCCGCAGTACGGACTTTTTAGCGGGTTTTCCATCTAGGATATACCGGTACAGACGAATTATCTTCTCTGCTTTCCCGTCTGTAAGGTCAAGAAAGAATTTCATTATTCCCGAATCCCGAAGCATGGTTATGTCGTTGAAGATACCAATGGGCAAGCTGTTAAGTATCTGAGTGTAATTGAATTCCTTTCGTACGGGAAAAGCAAAACCACGTTCGTCCTTCAACGATCGCACTTTAAGCGGATATTTGGTGGTCATAAGTACCGGTCTGCCGTGAACAAGAACCGCGAAATTTTTGTTCGCGAATTCCTGGAGCTCATCGCAATTGAGCTCCAGAGAGATTATCGGAACGGCACCCTTAACAAAAGCCATATCTATATCGTTAAAGACGTTAGTGGAATAGTCGAGATAACTTTTGGATCCGGATAGCGCAGATAACAGCCCGCCGTTTCCGAGCAGTACCGCCTCTGAATCCTTCACCATACTTATAGCGTACTTTGCATTGGAGTCCGACAGGATCCGAGGGATATATGGTAACGCATCGGCATCGTGAAAATCGCGTGCGAAGACCGAGTAAAAGACATAGTCAGCACCTGCTCTTGATGCGCCCATTGCGTCCTCTTTAGAATATACCTTTGCTAATATCTCAAGACCGTCTGATTCAGTCTTTTCGATTTCAGGTATTTGTAGCCGCTGCTTTGATCTTACCGGCGTGCCTATTTTGGGTTTTGGCTTTACAGGTGCATACTGAGTCTTCTTCCGTGACGAGGTCTTGTAGATTCTATCACCTGCATCTACACGGATGAACAGTTTTATTCTTTCGCCCGTACATGCTGAAGCGACCGAGCCACCGTCTTTTTCCAGTCGCTTTATAACCGCGCCATCAATCCCGTTTTTGGTCCAGATGCTGATCCCGTCACTAACCGCGAGGTCTTCATGCAGTGTAATCATTGTGTCCTCTTCAATCAGACCCAGAAAGACACCACGATTCTTCGGGCTGTCATCGGCTATGATCTCTCGTGCACCGAACATGTAGCCCTCGGTAAATCCGCGATTGAAAACAAGTGCTAACGCCTTCAATTCCTGTTCCGGCAGCCTGAAATTCCCAGCATAATATGAATCCACCGAAAGGCGGTAGACACGCGTTGCAAGTGCAGTATACTGCGGACTTCTGAGCCGCCCCTCGATCTTTAATGATGTCACTCCTGCCGATATTATCTCAGGAATCCTGCCGGCGAGGCATAACTCCTTTGTGCTCAACAGGTAGCTGTTGTTGTATCTCTTTCGGCACGGCTGTGCGCATACACCGCGGTTTCCACTTCTGCCACCTAATAAACTTGAGAATAGACACTGGCCACTGTAACTGAAGCATAAAGCACCATGGACAAATACTTCGGTCTCTAGCCCTATCTTATCGACAAAATATTTTAGCTCTGCAAGTGTAAACTCCCTTGGAATCGTGACCCTATCGGCACCGGAAAGTAACGTAGAAAAGTAAGTGTTTGTTATCCCTGCCTGCGTTGACATATGGATTCTCAAATCTGGGAACGCATCTTTAAGTATGCGTGCAAAAGAGATGTGCTGGATTATTATTCCGTCTATGCCACTGGCATATGCATCGGATATTGTATAGAAGAACTCACGCAGTTCACTGTTTTTTATCAGGATATTAAATGCGCCGTATGCGCGTACACCATTATCATGTGCGTATGCTACGGCATCACGGAGCTGTTTTACAGTGAAACTCTCTGCACGCTGTCTCGCATTGAAGCTACCCACGCCGAAATAGACTGCATCTGCCCCGTTTTCTACTGCCGGCTTGAGTGATTTACAACCTCCTACTGGTGACAGAACTTCTACTTTTTTCACTATGATATAATATATATAAAATGGAAAGATTTAAAAGGGTCTTCTTCTCGTGCTCGATGCGTGGTGGGTTTGGACGAGTCGCACAGGAAGAGCTGAGGAAAATACCGGATATAATAGAAGAGCTGGGGATGGTGGTGATAAGCAGACATCAAACGAGCGAACGATTTATGGAAAGTGAGTCACGATTGACAGATAAGGCGATTCACGATCGTGATTACGGATGGCTTAATGATGCAGACACGGTAATAGCAGAGATAACGAACCCGAGCCTCGGTGTCGGTGCGGAAATAGCAGATGCGGTTAACCTGGGTATTCCTGTGTTATGTGTATATAGAACAGATTATGAACGCCAGATTTCGGCATATATACGCGGTAAAGCGGGTGTTGTGTGTAGGGCATATTCAGATCATGACGAGCTGAAAGATGTGATCAGGGAGTTTGTGCTTTGATTCTTGTTGTATATAAGGTATAACTTCTACTTATCCAAGACGCAGATTTACACTGATTTAATTTCTTCTGCGTTAATCAGCGTTAATCTGTGTCAATAATTAATTTTAGTTGGATATTATGCTTTCTTGTTATTGGAGATGGACGGTATTTTTCAGAAAATATCTCATACATAATCATCGCTAACCTTTTTCTCGCTTCAGCTAAATCGAAGTCATATTCCTTTTCTTTTTCTTTATCTACAACTAATACCTATTCCTTTTTACTTTTAGATTCCTTTTCAGCTATCTCCAAAAGGCAAATCTTTAACTAATTGACTTATTTCTTCACGTTCGGGCTTGGTCTTTTTTTCATAAATGTCACTCAGTTTTGCCATCTCATCCATTGAAAGGTATTTAATTCCATTGTCGGTTATTAAACACATGTCCGTTGATTTTCCTACTCCCTGGGATACTTCTGCATTCCTCTTTGCTTCATAAACTAAATATACTGCGTGATTTATAGAATTTTTAGGCGTATAATTGTTTAACATAAATGTTGAAAGGGCATGAAGTTCACCAGACCCAATAGCATTGTATCCTAATGAATCATAACAGTCTGAAACACCTGGATCACGAACACCATGGATATGCGCACCTTCATTATCTAATCCTACAATCAGAATCTCTAATTCATATTCTGTCTCTTCTATTTTTTTATGTATACCGACAACGATCTCAGCAGGTAATGAATCTGCATACTCCTTATAAAACGACTCCAAAGTCATTCCCTTTGGTTTGAGATACAGCTCTTCTACCCTGTTTTTTCTTTGTTCCACAAAACTATCCTTAATGCTCTTGGTGATTCGTGAAACCAATGGCTTGGAGATAGTAGCAAGGTCAGATTTCACCTCTCTAAAGAGTTCTGTATGGGCTAAAGCAGAACCTGCCGTGAGGGCTACGCAAGTGTCTGAAAGTTCCTCTATTTTTGGTGTATCATGTTCAAATTCGATTGGGGGATACCAGGCAGTCACCATCTTGTCAGATGCCACTACCGCAGCTTTATATTCATCACATATCGCTCCGATACATATTGTCATCCTATCCCTTTATCCCCCCCCTCGTCATTTCAATATTAAAGTAGTAGTTCATAATATAAATTAATGCGGCTATTAAATAACATATATAGCTATGCCAAAGAAAGATTATTACGAGATACTCGGCGTTAGCAGAGACGCCAAAGAGAAAGATATAAAAAAAGCATATCGAAGATTGGCAAAGCAATATCACCCCGATACATACAAAGGCGATAAAAAAGAGGCTGAGGAGAAGTTCAAAGAGATTTCTGAGGCATACGAGGTGCTGGTTGACAAGGATAAACGTGCGAAGTATGACCAGATTGGGTCAAGGGTAGCGGACGAAGCTTTTGGACCCGAAGGTTTCAATTGGAGCCACTTCACGCATTCTCAGGATGTTGAGGACATCTTCGGGAATGCAATATTTGATTCGTTCTTCAGGTCTGCCGCCAGTCCTGGATTTGCAGGCAGTGGTGGAATATTTGACACCCTCTTTGGAACACGAGAAGGGATACAAAGACCGGTTGTTCGCGGCGTTAACGTGCGTTTGAATTTGGATATTACGCTTGAAGGTGCAGCTCTGGGTGCAGAAAAGACGATTGAAGTCCCGATGTCACGGACATGCAAAGCTTGTGGAGGTTCCGGAACTCGTTCCGGGAAATCCGGTGCGTGTCCCTATTGCAAAGGTACCGGTCAGATAAGAAACGTGCAAAATAGAGGGGGTACCCGCGTGATAACCGCTGCGGTCTGCCCTCAGTGCAGAGGCACGGGGAGAGCCACTTACGACCTCTGCAACGTATGCGGTGGAACGGGTACCGTATCAAAGCGAACAAAGATATTGCTTAAGATTAAGAAAGGTGCTTATACTGGCTATGAAATAAAGATACCAAAAGCTGGAAGAGCTCCAGAGTCCAGGATTGGCGGAGAACCAGGCGACCTGTACGTGGTATTAAACGTTTTACCACATCCAATCTTTGAAAGACGAGGAGATGACCTTTATATGAAAACGCCGGTAAGTTTTGCCCAGGCAGCCCTGGGTGGTGAAGTCGTGGTCACCACAATAGACAAAAAACGTGTGAAGGTGAAAATCCCGTCGGAAACGCAGACAAATACGCAATTTCGCTTGCACAGACTGGGAATGCCAAGGATTGATGGTGGAGGTCGTGGAGATGTATATGTGGAGGCGGTCGTGCAAACGCCAAAGAATCTTACGGAGAGGCAGAAGGAACTGTTACGGGATGCGTTAGTTGATATGTGAAAACTTAGAGATATTACTTTACAGGAGCTTTGCCCTTTTAAAATATCAAATAGTGATACACACTTTTTTTTCTGGCATATTTGGTAAGGTCGTTTACAGCAGTAATAGCAGGATTACCACTACCAATTACCGCTTTACATTTGTGGCACAATATGCACGCCAACAATCATCGGATACGCACCGTATTCCAGCCTACCAATGCCGTAATCCGTATAAGTAAGACCAACAGCGAGATAAGTATCGTTTTTCTTTAAATACAGGAGCATTCTCAGCCCGTAAGTCCAGCGATGCTTTTTCTTTAGCTCGTTCCATGTTTTGTAGAAGTCATCACACCTGCACGACCATCTTCGGTAGGTTCTGCCTGAGGAATCCTTGAAGTTAAAACGGATGTACAGTTCATAGCCTTTGCCTTTTCCCGTTTTCTTTCCCGCAGGCTCTTCATAGACATGCAAAATGCGTGGTTTTATCAATCCTAAGCTCCTGCCTCTTTTGAATACTTCATCTACTGAACCATCAACGTTTCGCTCTAAGAAATCTCTTTTCTCTTCTTCGCTTAGCTCCCTTTCCACGCTATCGGCATAAACAAAAAACCTGTCCTCTTTTCGTGGTCGCCTGCCTCTCCACGCATCAACGTATATTTTTGAGATGCAGAGGTTTTTGAAATTTGCTCCTCCAGCTCCAGCACAAAAAACATCGTGTTCATAAACGCCTTGTGGCCTTATCCATTTACCGTTCTCGTCTATACCTGCGATGCAGACCCGTCCATGCTCAGGTCTTGCAACTGCCAGTACGGTAAGACGCTGCGCGGGTGCGCGATTTAACGGGGCAATATTCGCAGTAATCTCTGTTATTCGTGTGTATTTCCCTGCATTCACTCTTTTCTCGCTTCCTGCTCGCGCCGCATCAGGAACACGTGCGTTTTCTATCTTCAGCACGTCGCCTGCTTTTATATCGCCGTGAATAACGAGTTCTGCCTTTTCATCCCAGCACGATACCCTCTTGTAATCGAATTCATCGGCTATTATGAGGTCAACGACCTTTTTGGTTTCGTCACCAACATCCACTTCTCTAAGTGGCATAATTCGAAGTACTTTTCCGGTTATGGTTATAGTTCTGGTTATGTTCGCCATTGCCGAAGCACCTGTAAATGTTCCTTTTTTCTTTAGTAAAAGTTTCTTTTTTTGTATCTAATCAGGTTTTTAAAGTTTTTCTTTTTTGATAAAATAGCGGTTTGCGAAATTATCTCGTTGTATATAATGTATAGCTTCTTTCTATTTAGAGGATTTTGATTTACTCCTTGTAATAGTCTCTTCTCTATATACTTTTGTGGTATTTTCACTCGTTTTTGGGTTCCTTTTTTTCAGCCCAGAATGAAAAATAGTGTGTGATAATCGTTAAAAAATCTAAAACAATCGTTTTATAATTATGCTCTGGTTCATATTCGCATTTTTAACGGCACTCTTCGAGGCAACGAAAGACGTCCTCAGCAAGAAAAGCCTGAAAGACATAGACGAATACGTAGTTGCATGGTCATTGCCGTGCTTTGCGCTGCCCTTTCTGTTACCCCTCCTGTTTTTTATATTTTTCTGATTGTTACAGGCTCGTATCTGCTGAACATAAACCACAGTAAAAAATACCGATCTCATGGATATAAAAATAGATACCTTGCCCCGTTTAAAGCGCTGCTGAAAGAAAAAGGTCCAAGATTGATGCTGGTGGTGGCATTCATCTGGAGTTTAACCGCCAACATTGACAAGATTGGACTGCAAAATTCGTCTCCACTCTTTTGGGTAATTGCCGTAGACATCTATGTTGCACTACTCATGTTACCGCTATGTAACCTGATATTCAAAGAGAAGGGTATAAGAGAGCGATTAGTGGGTGCAATCGTGATGGTATTTGGTGTTTTATTTATAACGCTGTTTTAGTATTTAAAAGCAAGGAAGTGCCTACCATGTACCGTCCAAACTTCACCATTACGAACAAAATCCTCAACCACATAGCAGATATTTCTGCTTCTCGCGAGGTCATACTTAACGCACCGCTGCTCCCGAAATGGGAGGTCAAACTGAGAAAGGAAGCAATTCTAAAGATGACGCACCATTCTACAAGTATCGAAGGGAACAGACTCACAATGGAAGAGGTTAATAGGCTGCTCCGCGGTGAAGATATAGCGGCATGGGAAAAGGACAAAAAAGAGGTCTTAGGATATGTGAAGGTTCTGGAATACATAGACAAGTTAGGAGAAAAAGGTGCTGACAATATTACTGAGGACATAATCCTGGAAATACACAGGTTAAATACCATGGGAATTCTTACGGATTCCGAAGCCGGGCACTATCGAAAAGTGGAGGTAGCAGTGGTTAACGGTCTGGGAAGGGTAACCTTTCAACCACCGGAAGCATCACAAGTTCCCGCTTTAATGCACGATTTTGTTGCTTGGCTAAACGGTAAAGAAGCAAAAGAATTATATTACACTGTTTTGGTGAGCGGGATTGCACATTACGAACTCGTTCGGATACACCCATTTGTAGATGGCAACGGTAGAACTGCGCGGGCACTGGCAACGTTGATTCTATACCTCCGCGATTTTGACACGAAACGTTTTTTTGCGTTGGATGATTATTATAATGAAGAACGCAGCAGATACTACGCAGCTCTGCAAACCGTTGACCAAGAAACAATAAACATCTCACAATGGTTAGAGTACTTTACGGAAGGCGTTGCAGTAAGTATGGGACGCGTGAAACAAGCCATTTTAGACCTGAGTGTAGACCTGCATCTAAAAGAACAAAGGGGACAAATATACTTAAACGATAGGCAGATGAAGATTCTCAAGTATCTTCAGACTAATCCAAGAATTACCATCAGTGAGATACAGAAAATGTTCGATAAAAAAATTAGTAGAGACACTGCAAACCGTGCTCTCAAACCACTGTTAGAAAATAAGTTGGTGAAAAGGATAGGTAAAGGGAGGGCGATATACTATGAACTGGCATAATGTAAACAATCGTCAGATTATCGTCAGATTATCGTCAGGTGGGGCACAGTCTAAAAATATAGTGATTTATCACCGCGGAGAGCGCCGAGTCCGCAGAGTTTTAAGACTGTTTCAATCGTTGCTCGTTTTTTCTGGTGCCTCTGCGTTCTCCGTGTGCTCTGCGGTGATTTTTGAGGATATAGCAATTTCACTGAAAAATTTGACAGTGCCGTCAGGTGGTAAAAACGGATAAATAATTGGGAGAAGGACAGAAAATGGGAAAAGTATATCTCGTGGGTGCAGGACCGGGAGACCCGGAACTGATAAGTTTGAAGGCGTATCGGCTTATACAAGAAGCAGACGTGGTATTAGTTGACAATTTGGTTTTAGGCGTGAAGAAGCTGATCCCTGAAGGTAAGAAAGTCATTGACATCGGAAAAACGGCAAAGGAGCACAAACTTTCGCAGGATGGGATAAACATGCTCATGGTTGACCTATCGGAACAATATGATAAGGTAGTGCGATTGAAAGGCGGAGATCCCTACATTTTCGGTAGAGGTGGCGAAGAGGCGGTGTTTCTCAGGAAGCACGGTGTTGATTTTGACGTGGTGCCCGGGATAACATCGGCAGTTGCCGCACCTGCTTATTTCTACATTCCGCTTACATACCGCGGCATTTCTTCTGCCGTTACTGTAATCACGGGGCATGAGATGGACGAAAAAGAAGAAAGTGATAGTAATAGCATCAACTGGGAAGCGATTGCGAATTTGAAGGGCACGCTCGTCATTCTGATGGGTGTGGGAAATCTTGCTAAAAATGTAGACAAACTTCTGAAACACGGACTGCATGCCGAAACGCCTGTTGCTGCGATTGAAAAAGGATTTACCCCTGATGCGCGGGTTGTAGTTGGAACGCTGGGGAACATCGTGGATGTAGCAGCGAAAGAAAAGGTGAAGCCACCTGCGGTGATTGTGGTTGGAGAGGTGGTTAATGTGAGGGAGAAGTTGGTTCTACACCCTGAGAAGTGAAAAACCATATTGCTCGAAGTTCCTTCCGATCAAAAGAAAAGGCATTTTTTATCCACGAGGCGACACTATCTAAAAATCAAGTGATTTATCACCGCCGAGATCGCAGAGACCACAGAGTCTTAAGACTGTTTCAATCGTTGCTCAGATTTTCTGACACAGATTTACACTGATTTACGCGGACTTATATCTGTGTCTATAATTTATGTCTCTGCGTTCTCCGTGTGCTCTGCAGTGAAATTTAAGGATATATATAGCAATTTCGCAGATTAAGAATAGGGCGATTGCTCGCCCATTCTCATCTCAGAACGGTACGTGAAAGTTTCCCCTCATACCGCTCAAGCATTTCATAACCCTTTCTGTATCGGGCAGCAGTTTGGTTCCGTGGCATTTGGTCTTTTGATTTTAGTTTAACTGCTCTTGTAATTCTGGCTTGCAGCCTGTTAACATGTTTTTCAGCCTTTTTCCAGTCGATATCCATCCACCTGATTTTTGGTTGAATGTCTGTAAGTCTCTCGCCTATTGTAGGCGTAATTGAACTACTTACATTCACAGGTTTGCCTCCATGCATACAATGAAACACCTTTCGGTAAGTCAGCACCCTTTCGAGTTAGGGCAAATTTTGAACCCCTATACGCCTCATTACAAGATGTCATTCGCTTTTTACCGATTCCTCTACCCTATATGCCATCGTTTACCCTTACGAGGTCCCTACCCAGCGATTCCGGGAGCATATAGGGCTTACCAAGTTCTACATCGCAGATAACTATGAACGCCTTAGAAGCCATCTGTGAGCCGAGAACCGTTTGTCCATCCACCATAACGTCCCAGTAGCCGTTATGGCCTGATTCCGCACCTTTTGGTCTAAGCGTATCAACCCAATTTCGCTTATTCTAATTTACGACTCCCACAATGGTTCGCATTACACTCTTCATAGCGTTCTTATCCTGGCAGTTGATCTGAGCTGGGTTCTCGGATTTTTCCACGTTGTCCTGCAAGCTTACCACGCAAGCGTTACCCCCGGCGTGTTCCGCAGTAGGATTACCCCTGATGGATGGGGTAGCCACAAAGCAATCCGCGATGCAACTTCTTGTCAACAAACTGGAAAATTAGATAGTGCCAGAAACTTTAGCTTACGACCTTACGACCGTGCTATTCTTTGGGGTTAGTTGTCCTCTGGCGGAACTGGGATACAACCCTGAGAGGATTCGCCGTCACCAGGTAAATCTCGCAGTGCTGGTATCAAAGCATGATAAAAGTTCTTGGTCAGATAGACCATGCCATTGCTGAAGCACTAACAGCTTGACCATTAACACCTCATCGAGGTTTGGTCTGCCGCCTCGCTCGCTCCTGTTCTCATACATCTCCCCCACTATTCGACGAAAAGCTCCCCAGTCTATCACTGACCCGATCTCCATTAGCCTGTCTCCGAGCTGTTTAACTCGCTCATACTCCTCATTAAGTGCAAAATCGATAATGGACTTCATGTATATGTTTATACCGATAACAACATATAACCTTTTACGCTTTTAGCGCTTTGAAGCTCAATTTGTGTATCTTTTTTCTCATGATTGGTTCCATCAGCTCCCGTTGGTTATATGATTCTTTAACTGTCTTCTTCAAGGAGTGGGGGTTTTTCAAAATTTTCTTAAGGTTAATATCGAGTTGGATGATATGTCTTTGAAAGAGGTAAAATCAATGGCATTCGTAATAAAAAATGTTATATATGATCAAGCATAGTTAATAACATAGCAGTATACCCGAGTGTCCCACCTTCATTCCGAAGTCAACTGGAAAAATGCTTGTTATAGTACAAATGGCAATCAAGACATTTTGAATTATTTTCTCCTCCTCCTCATTCTTATGATGAAATAAGTTCCTGTCACCAAAGCCATTATCTCTAACATGCTCAGTGCTGGTATTGCCTTCGATGGCTTTATCAATAAAAATCCGTTTTCCACTTCAAAAGGGGCGTCATGATTGTTATCATCCTTTAGCCTTTTTACTTCTAACCCAAGCTCACTACTTTCATTTTCTTTTCCTATGGCTCTCAATTTTAGCTCTGCGAATTTTATATCTCCCTTTACTTTTGCACCTGGCGTGACAGGACTAATCGATTCGATAAAATCTGTGTGCCCACCAGTTCCAGCACAAGGATAGGTATACGGTCTGCTAATCCTGATGTTCCCCGGTGGTTTAATTCTGCCTTTATGTGTTCCCATAATGCTTGGGTAAGTGACAGTACCAGTGCCAAAGCGAATTGGTTTTACACATGCTGCCCTGTCAGATAAAGTGCCAAAGTTAAAGTTTACATAATAGTCACCAAGGCCATGGTATATACCATTCAAATATGTGACAGCTTTTTCCCTGCTTAGCTCACTAATATTTAAATCTTGATATAACTTGTGCTGGGTCTTTATAAAGCCATGTTCATAAATATGGTAAATATCATAAGCGATAGGATATTGTATTATGCTTGCGGTTTCAATATAGGCAACGCTGTCATTACAAGTAATGCTATTGAAATGTCCATGACCTGAAAGAACTGCTACAACATTTGGATAGTTATCTAATAAGTCCTTAAATTCTTTTCTATTATCGATGTATGGGCTCCAACTTGGAATGCTCGGAAGTTCAGGCAACTCATTAACTAAAAAGTGTAAGCATATTATGGTTGGCATTGCATTAAGTGCTTTTAAATCATCGTGTAACCATTTCATAATATCTTTGGTAAGGATACCTTGGTTGGGGTTAGTATCGTTTGCACTATCTAATATTATAAAGTGCCATCCTAAGAAATCAAAGCTGTAAGTAGAGTTTTCATGAAATAATTCAGCCCATTTTGTTATCCATGAGCCCTCAAATTTGTCGTGATTGCCGATAACCGTATAGAAAGGTTTATCTAAGTGATTCAAATGTTCACTTACATTATCAAACTCATATGATTGACCATTATCAGTTAAGTCACCTAATAAGACAGTAAAGTTAACGTCTTCCGCATTGATCGCTGAGACCAGGTCTGCTAAAAGCTGGTTGCTATAATTATACATATGACCAACTTTACTTATACTATCAGAACTTGACCAATGAATATCAGTTGCAACTGCAAACGAAAAGAGGTAATTTCCAACCCCCAATGGAAGTGTTGTAAAGTTGTTTGTTTCGTTAAAAGAGCAGTTAATTCTATAATAATAGGTTTTTTCTTCATCTAGTCCTTTTATCTTAACCCAATGGAATTTTGTTGATAGATCCGGTGCAGGAAGAATGTTATTCAAGTCAGAAGAAGAGAGACCATAGTCAAAGAAGCAACGTGATTCTGTTGATGTAACCCAGCTCATATCAAAACTATTCGAACCAACCGAAACAACTTCGTCTCTAGTATAATTGCGTTCTTCTAAACTGCTAACGGATCCACTCAAATAGCCATCAATAATAGTACTATTTCTGTATTCTCCCATAAGTATAAGCTCAAAGTACGTTCCATTATAAACAAAAATCGTATCTCCAACGCTTGCATTATCTACAGTCGCCGGAATCGTTGAATAATCGTCAGGAACATAAATAGCGGTTGAAGACAAAGAGACATTTGAACCAGATATCTTGTTTGTTGGATTTGAAGTGACAACGCTACCACTTGCAACTATCACCAAGGCGATTGAGATTGCCAATATCTTCATCGTGTTTTTGCTTTCTATTTTGAACCACCACCTATAGTTTGAATTTGGCACGCCGGTCATAGTTAGATTAATTAAGCTTATATTTAAATCCTCTGTATCATGTGGGCATACTTCTTAAAATGTTCATTGAAAAGTTTATCATTCGATCACCGAAAAGCTTTTATATGCATAAACCTTTCAAATATATGCGACTTTCAGTCGTTGTAAAATTTTAGGAGGTGAAAAAGAAAAAGATGAAAAAACAACTTGCAATAGTGGTGGTAGCAATTTTAGTGTTGTCTGGTATACCCATGGTGTCAGCAAACCAAGCAGCTGCAATCAATGAGCAAAACGAAATTAGTAAGATGCTTAAAATTGCCAGTCAGGCTGAATACATAAGGTCTATGACAGAATGTGACATGCCGTCTTCGTTCAGCTTGATTGAAAGAGAAGGCGTTAAAAAGGTTGATAAAGAAAAAATAGGCATCACACAAATACCTGTGCAGCCCTCAGCTCAAAACATAAGCTTTGCTTTCCCGGCAGGCGACTTAAATGGTGACTCTGCGGATGATGTGTTGCTACATGTTTATAAGTACAATCCAGCTACGGAGTTAAGCACATGCGGGATTATTGCACTAAATGGAAATAATGGTACAGAACTCTGGAATCAGACATTTAACAATGCGTTGGCAGTTGCATATCCCGCTGGGGACTTAAATGGAGATGGAACGAATGACATCATAATAGACGTTGTAATGGGAATAGGATTATACCCATATAGTAAAATAATCGCAGTAGATGGAAACAATGGAGCAGAAATTTGGAGCAACACAGAACCTTTTGCAGTAACTCTTGCATTTCCCAGTGGCGATCTTACTGGAGATAACATCACTGAATTGATGGTTCATGTATATAGCCTAGACATGATAAACGAAACAATCATAACCACAATAAGCCCTGTGGATGGAAGCAATGGGGAAGAGCTCGGGAGCAGGAGGTTTGACAACGCCATTGCAATCGCTTATCCTGTTGACGATTTAACCAGCGATGGCATGGATGACAGTATTGTAGGCGTTTATAGAATTGAAATAGCAGAAATTGAAACAGAAGAAGCTCCAGTTCCTATTTCTAGTGAAATCGTTGCCATAGATGGAAGCGATGGCTCAAATCTTTGGAATAAAACCTTCAACAATTCACTAGCAATCGCCTATCCTGCAGGGGATTTAACAGGTGATGGCGCCATCGATTTGCTAATAGGAAATTACATATTTGAATCCGAAAACGAGACTACAATTATTAGCGAGATAATGGCAATAAGAGGCTATGACGGCATGGTTCTGTGGATAAGAGACAGTGATGGCATAGTACCGTGTGGAGTGAGTAAATTGTTAGCTTAGCACGAGTAAGGAAGAACTGGCTGGAAAACGTTAAAAAATTAGCCGCTTAATGCGGCTTTATTTTTTATTTCTTTTATTCTCTCGTCACTCCGTTTTTTTTCACGCTTTCCTTCTGTGCCTAAGCACCAAATACGCAACTGCAAGGAGTCCAGCAATAGCAAAAACGGCTTCAAATCCTGGTGTTGGAGTTGGCTGAGGTGACACTGTTGGAGTTGGCGTGGGAGATGGAGTTGATGGTGGACCCGGCGAAGGCGCTACAATCACACTTGGCGTTATTGTTGATAGAGGCGTGGGCATAGGGGAGAGGGTTGGTGTGGGGGTTATAACGGGCGTAGGAGTTGGCGCTGGCGTGGTGTCTGGTGCTCCACTTCCATCCTTTCCCCCGCCATCTCTACCATCAGATGACGGTGTTGATGTAGGAGAAGGCATTGGACTCGGAGAAGGTGAAGAGGTTGGAATTGGTGTGGGTTCAGTAAGAACAATTTTAACTGTCCTTTCTATTCCTCCAGCAGTAATCAAAAATTCACCAAGAGGGACACCCCCTGTATTTATGTCAAGTTCAAAATCACCATTTGAATCAGCATTGACTTTAATCGACATGCCAGTTGTCAGGATTACAGAAGTTGCCTCATCTGCTACCGCACCGTATACCTTAACATTTCTCTTGCCCTCGATATCGATTGTATCCCCTAAAATTGATAACGGAAGCGAAATAGAAAGTGTAGCAATACCATTCGTTGCTTTTTTGGGTCCTTCTAGGGGGTATTTAAATGTCCCAAAGCCAAGAATTGGTATCGGGCCTAATGAAACTCGAATATCTTTTATATTCTCAGCAGTTACAGAAAATCTTTTTTCACCAGCAGGGAAGTGAATGTCATTGAATTCACGAGCATATTTAGCATCTGATACAGGTAAAGAAATCACAAATGATGATTTTAACCATACCTCTTCGTTTGGCGATGCCTTCCCTGATATTGATAACGTCTCACCTTGTACAACTATTTGAGGGTTTACATTCAGTCCAGTTACGCTTGCGCCAGAAATTGTTACAGAAGCTATACCAATAAACGCACAGAGTAACAACAGACCAATGCAAGATGCTACTTTAATATGTTTCATGTTCATCTCCATCTCAATCACTCCTAATCAATTTGTCATTATAGCTTATTAATATAATATTTTAATAGCTGGAATCCAATCATAATATACCTTTCCATTTGCAGCCTCGAATTGTGTGCATGTGATTGTTCCCCCGGTCACATTTGCCGTGCGTTCATGTATGATTTGTGGATAAGAGCCTGTGTGAATGGTGTAGTTGTATGTTTCCCCTGCATCGAGCGTAATTTCATCAAAAGTTATATTATGCCAATCTCCTCTATATCCAGTACAATTTGCTTCTACAATAACTCGGGTATCATTCCAGATTTTTACTCGTTCTGTGTGCCCACCTGTACCTGGACATGGATACGTATATAGTTTGGATACCGTAATTGTTTGATTTGGCTTTATTGTCCCGTGGTGTGTTCCACAGATACTGGGATAAGGATTTTCTGGCGACCCTGTATCGAATACTGGCGTTGGTATAGGTGGAGTTGGTGTAGGAGAAGGCGTTGGACTTGGAGAAGGTGGGGTGGTTGGAGTTGGTGTGGGTTCAGTAAGGACAATGCTAACTGTCTTTTCTATTTCACCCGCGGTTATAAAAAATTCACCCGTCGGGACCCCCTCGGTAGTAATATTGAGAGAAAAATCACCGTTTGAATCGGCGGTGACTTTGATTGACATATTAACATTCAGGGTTACAAAATTTGCATCCTCTGCTACATCTCCATATATCTTAACGTTTTTTCTGTCATTGATATTAATAATTATATTCTCCCAGGTTATCGGAAACGAAATAGAAATAGTGGCGGTGCCATTAGTTGCTTTCTTAGGTCCTTCCAGAGGATATTTAATGGTCTGTCGGAATACCGGACTTAATACTATTCGAATATTTTTTATATTCTCAGCGGTTACAGAGAATGCTTTCTCACCAGCAGGGAAGTAAATACCATTGAATTCACGAGAATATTTAGCATCAGAAACAGGTAAAGAAATCACCGATGATGAACTTATCCATATCTCTTCGTTTGGCGATGCCTTTCCATATATTGATAACGTCTCACCTTGCACAACTACTTCTGGGTTTACATTCAGTTCAGTTACATCTGCACCTGTGATAGTGATAGTTATGAAAAATGCAAATGTGAACATCAACGCTAAAGCAAATATGGTAAAAATCCCATTTTTTTTCTTCATCTCTATTCTTTTCTTCATCTTCGTTCTTATTATTACTTGTGGAGAAGTTTGTAGGAGTGAACTTCAGAATTATGTATGATTTTTATAAAAATAAAAAGGTCCCTATAGATAGCCTATAGGGCGCTATCCTTTTCTTTTTTCTTTATGGGTCTAGGTTGGTGGTAATTTTTTTAACGACTGTTCTGCAAGCTCATATGGAATCGTTGTTATTGGGAAGCCCCATCGCTCGAGATCCACACCCGTCACATATCCCCCCCTATCTAAGTATACCGCAATCGAATACTTCGTCTCCGTCTGCCCATACAGTATCTCATTGGTCCATTTGGCTGCCCATTCCTCATCCACAAATGTAAACTTATAGCGGATTTTACTGACGTCGATCGGCTCAGTTATCATTTGCTGGTATTCTTCTGCACTTACTCCTGTTAACTGTACTTTTTCAGGCACTCCATCCGCAGTAAACACATAATCCGCCGCAACTGCTGGATTCTGCACAAATTTCCCAATACTAACACTGACGTTCGTTAGCACTATTGAAGCTGGTAATGACAAGACCAAACTTCCATCCACTGAAACCGTTGGTAACGTCAGCGTTGCCTCCGAAGGGCCACCAAAAGGCGACATAATCGACGTTATTCCACCTGGACTATAATCTATGTTTTGTGTAGTAGTCGCTATATCTCCCCCAATGTTAGTAGATACATTCACCTTCTTTGACGGATTTGCATTGTTTGCTGTAAAGATGGCATACCCGTAATATCCGCTGCTGTCCCAAAGATCAACCCTTGCTATTTCTTCACCGCCAGTAGTAGGCGCCACTGCACCAAATCCCGCTGGTATAGTTATTGTTAGCGAGATAAATCCAGTTGTATTCACTACTACGCTGTATGCATCTACCGCACCTGCCCAACCTGTATCTGGCGTTATCGTAAAAGAAGTAACGTTCGCCGCGGCAACTGATATAAACGCAGTCATCACCAAGCTCACCAGCATCGCTGTCAACACGACAGTCGGCAATTTTTTACTCTTCTTTCGCGCTTCCCCCTTTCCGCTTTCTTTTTTCATCCTTTTCATCATCTTTTTTTCACCTCCTATAAATACCACATGTTGATGTCCTATATAAGCTTTTCGGTGTAAATGAGCTCACTCTTTTTAAGAAGATTTCTCCCTTCTCCCTTCGGAAATCGCAAATCAATGCGCAAATTCCTGCCTTTCAACTCTCTTCCAGAAAAATACCAGCGCAGTAAGGGTGCTAACAGCGGCGATGAAAACCACCTGCGTTGCGGCACCACCTTCCAAATTCAGCATTCCTCCTCCAAGAAGAAGCGCTATGACAAGCAAAGAAAAACTGAGAAGTGCAGCAAAAATGCCTCTCCTTGCGTTATCCCTTGAAAACTCATAAAAGAGGGTAATCAATACCGCGCAAACAAATACTTCCCTTACAAACCAACCAATAACAAAAGCGCTAATGATAAAGATAAAGGGTATTTTTATTTTAGCGAAACTTGTTTTTTCTTCCCTTAACCTTAATCCTGAATCGAGTAATAATAACGATGGCGTTATGACGCTCAGCACCGTAATTAAATCCAATTCATACAAGTTCGCTACCTTAAATTCGTAACCAATAGCCAGAGCATAAACAAAGAACACCAAGAGAAATATATCCTTCTTATTCTTAAATTTTGATACGTAAATTAGTGGGAGCAACAGCAAAGGCATTTTCAATCCCGCTATCAGTCCTCCTATTGCCGCAGCAATCACTGCTATTATCATCGCTATCATTCTAATGCGCCGCTCCTTCTAATCGTTTCCAAAAGGTCCGAAGGTCCCAAATCGAAAGTAGGAACTATTCCATTCAGTCTTTTTATAACCTCTTCTCTTTCCTTATATCTCCCGTAAAGCCATATAAGTGCTTCCCTGTCCAGTCTCGCCTCGTCGTAAAACAAAATGGGATTAGGCGTCAGGAGCAGTATTTTATACCCTTTTCTCAATTCCAATAAAATCTTTGTCAGTTCGCTCGTATTCGCAGTGATGTCAGAAATAAAAATCAAAAAAGCCGTGGATGGAAGAGAGCTTATCGCCTCTATCAGTCCGGTAGCGGAACTCCTTCTCCCCTTTATCGCTGGCAATATCTTCTTAATAAACTTCCTGCTTTCTTCTTTTAATTTCAACTTCTTCTCCTGTAAGGGCAACTTTATCCCCATAAGATTTGTAGGTATAGTTCCTATCTTCAGCGATGCTGCTATCTTCTCCACCTGCTCAGCACCTTTAGTTCTCGCTGCTTCTACCCTCTTAACCCCGTAATCATCATATACTATCAATCCTGCCCGGCAGTTTCTTAAAGCATAAGTGAGTTGAAGCGTCAGAGTAGTTGCAAAATCTATCTTTGAGCTCTTTATCCCCTTTCTCATCTCTTTACCCGCATCCAAAACTATATATATATCCCCCTCCGTTTCCTTCAAGAAATCCTTAACTATCAATTCTCCAAGCCTCGTTGTCGCCTTCCAGTCAATATGTCGTCGCTCATCGCCGGGCTGGAACTCCCTCAGCGAATCAAATTCCACCGTCTGTAAACCAAAGAAGGTTTGATACACTTCGGTGAACTTGTGCGTCTGTTCCGCTTCGGTCTCCTCTTTTATTCTGTCTAAGTTCGGGTACACCTCAACCTCTTTCTCTGACTTCGAATCAGGCATAAAATCCTCGCAATAAAATTCCCGTAAATCCTTTGCTCTTATCCTGGGACCCTTTATTTTAAATATTCCCCTCACGGGTGTAATAAAATATTCCACCTCCTTTACCTCACGGGCACTCAAAAACAGCGAAGCCTTGTCGGCTTTAAATCCTGCCGGTAAATT
The DNA here is from genome assembly GCA_013180605.1 of Candidatus Methanophagaceae archaeon GoMg1. GTDB lineage: Archaea > Halobacteriota > Syntropharchaeia > Alkanophagales > Methanospirareceae > QEXZ01. Next base: position 43,668 of record QBUL01000189.1, read on the forward strand.
CTCTAAAACTTCTATTTTCGATTTCTTATTGCTGAGATTCTTCACTCTCAGCCTCGTTTTTACTCGCGCCCCATCCTTCAACTTCCTATCTATCGCTCTCTCCGATTCTATCCGGGGTGAAAACTCCACACGAAGATATATTAAATAGAGTAAAATCGGTGCTGCAAGCAAAGCAGGGAAAACATTTCTGAAGAAATATCCCTGCACGAAAAGCAAGAAAACCAGAAGCAACAAAATATCTTCTCTCTTCATATAACCACCTGATTACACAGATTTTCACAAGATTCCTTTTTTTCCTCCAAACTATACATTTTTATTTCACAACCTCTACCTCATCTAAAATCTCTGTAACCAAATACACACTATTAAAACCGTCTATTGCATGCTCTGCCTTTAATATTATTCGATGGCTCATTACGTACGGTGCCAATTCTTTTATATCATCGGGTATGACATATTCTCTTCCTCTCAGGAAGGCTAATGATTTAGAAGCGAATAATAAGTGTTCAGAAGCCCTCGGGCTCGCACCCAACAAAACACGTTCATCATTTCTCGTCCTCGACGAAATCTCGTATATATAATCGAGAATAGCTTCGCTTACTTTAACCTCTTTCGCATCCTTCATTAACGAAAGAACATCTTTGCCATCCATTATTTCCGCAACGCTATTGAAATCCCCCATCTCCTTCCTTCTTAGTAAAAGCAGTTCATTATCCCTGTCGAGGTATTCAATCGGGACTTTTATCATGAATCTATCGAGCTGAGCTTCGGGTAAATTGTAAACACCCTCGATTTCAACAGGATTCATGGTTGCTATTGTGAGGAAAGGTTTCGGCAGAGAAAAAGTAGCTCCTTCTATCGTAACTTGCTGCTCTTGCATCGCTTCGAGCAATGCTGATTGAGTCTTTGGTGTCGCTCTGTTTATTTCGTCAGCTAAGATGATATTCGCGAATATCGGTCCCTTCCTCACACCGAATTCCATCTCTTTCTGGTCATAAAACACACTACCTATGATGTCCGCAGGCATCAAGTCAGGAGTTAATTGAATGCGGAAAAAAGATAAGCCGATAGCCTTTGTGAAAGCCTTGGCAATCGTCGTCTTTGCAACTCCTGGGATTCCTTCAAGTAGGATGTGCCCGCCGGAAAGCATAGCAACTGCCAGCAGTTCTATTACATCTTCCATCCCTACAACTACATTACTGACCTCCTCTTTTATCCTTTCTATAAATTCCCTTCCTCCTCTTCCCTCGTTCATATCCTTCACCAAATTTTGACCCTGTCTTTATTTCATTAATTATTCTTTTAAGTATTTTTTTATCTATTCCTTCAGGTAACCCTTCAAATATATCCCCCCCTCTCCGTGCAGGTATTAATCCCCCGATAGACTGAGCAATTGCCCTCGCAATCCCGCTTTCTATAAAAATCATTAACGCCGCAACGAAAGCAAAAACCTGGAGTGCTTTTACCCTGTCAAGTTCCCGGTGTATGTAAACAGTGGTGATTGAATATGGATTGAAGTCAGAATGGTGAGCGTCATCGAAATAGAAGAGGTCGGAGCCGAGATAACCCACGAGATTATCTATAAATTTCCTGTTTTCCGTAGCCATATCGTTTATTAAAATGTCAGGGTCTGAGAGCAAGATTACTCTTCCCGCACCGTATCTTGTTTCTGCCAGAATAGGATAACTCCTCCTGTTTTTTCCTTCACCTACTACGCTGACTTTTGAAGAGAAGACCTCTTCTTCACCTTCTAATTCTGTAATAACCGATGGTATATTCAAAACGAGCTTTTCAACACCGTAAGAGAGCTGTGGGTCCTCTATTCTTGCAACTGCCGGGAAATCCGCTTTTTTACAGTAGAATATATCCCCCAAGGGTTTATCAGAAAACTTCCCTTTTACTCCTAATCCCTCCAAAAGTGAATTCGCGAGTCCGAAATCATCGGCGATAAAAAGTGTCCCGCCTTTTTCAAGGAAACTCCTTACTTCTTCTATCTCAAGCGATGAGAACCCCACATCCGGACCCACAATAATTACAGCACCTTTTTCCTTAAAGTCAATGGAATTGTAAGGATACAAAACAGGAACGAGTTTACCCCTGTCAAATAAAACCTTTGCAAACTCTGAACAGCCATTCCAGTTCGTGTTGAACATGCTAAAATCCGCAGATGTTTTTATCATCGGGACAGCGAGCGGAACAATAAGCAAGAAAATGCCCGCGAAGACCAAAAAAGCATACAACCATCTCATCTCTTCTTTCACCCCTTAAAATATCTTAAAATTTCTTCTATCCCTTTGAAATAACTCTCTTCCTCTCCATCCATAGGCTCTCTATTCCCATAAACTGCTTTTTCGTATATTTCAGTTACTCCCTCAAGCATATTCGCAAAAGGTTCTTTTTTCTTTTTTATTAGTTCTAAGAGCTCTCTCGGCGTAAAGCTCTTTTTAAAACTATATTTGTCAACAATAGTATCGAACAGCAATTTGTAAGCCCCTTCAAGATCAACGCCTTCCAGGATATTCACTTCAGAAACTTCTTCATATCGCTCTTTTTCTTTTTCCACTTCTTCTTCCGCTACGTCTATTCTAAGATTTTCAATAGTCTTATTTTGCTCCGTCCTTTTTTTCTGCATTAAAGCACGGAATTTGTTCTTGCTCTTGCTAAAAGCGTGAAATTTGCCTTTAAAAACACGAGCATAAATGACTGTAAGGATTGAAGCTATTGGAGCAAAGGTTTTCTCTATGAAAACATGCATTTTTCCCCTTAAAGTGTGAATTTTGTCTTTTAAAGTGCGTGTATACAAGCTTGCAAAGAGCGAAGCCATTGGAGTTAGGATTTTCTCCTTGAAAACATGGAGTTTACTTCTCAAAGCGTGCATCTTTACTTTTGGAGCCCGAGAATGGAGGCGTGTGAAGGAAAAACCTGCTGGAATATGAAGCCTTTCCCCTGAAGCGTGCAGCTTTCTCTTTAAAGTGCGGGCATACAAACCTGCAAAGAATGAAATAATTGCAACGAAGATAAGCAATAAATAAAAAAATATGTTAAATTCCCGGGAAATGTTTATTATTTCTTCTACTCTCTTGTCACCAACAATTTCTACCTTCTTAGTAACAGTAATCTTTATCACATTCGATTTCGCAGGTTTATACACAGAATCACCGGGGAAAAAGGCATATACTTCGTATGTCCCGGGACTTGAAAAAGACAAAGAGAAATTAAAATCTTTCTCTGCTGTGAGCTTTTTCACTCTTGTGCCGTTAACATATATGATGAGTGGGACAGTATAGTTTGGGTTTATGCCATGAACGGAACCAGTGAAGTTTACCGTTTCATTAACATTGACGTGCGTCTCATCTGCCTCGATATGAAGCGATACTGAAAATCTCGAGAAGAAAATAGATATGTTTGCACTGCGCTTGCTCTTATAAGTATTGTTTCCCGGGTAGACGGCAGATACATTTAGATGCCCTTCAGAACTTCTTGTGCCATCGAACACGAAACTTCCGCTTCTATCCGTTGTTAACTCAGTTTCTTCATCTCCTGCTTTAACTGTCACGTTTGCTCCGTGCAAAGGCAGGTTATAATAATCTACAAGAAGCCCGGTTATTTTTACTCGTTCATTCACCAAAGCTGCATATTTTGACGAAAGGACAATGAAAGTGGGTATTTTGCTTACATAAACTTTTACGATGTTAGATGTTATGTTTTCTCCATCACCTTTCATTCCTTCTGCATAAATCTCGTGCTCTCCAGACTCTTCAAAACTATGTTTCTTCGTTTGTTCTCCTGTTTGATTTTTTAGTTCATAGGTGGCGTTGCCAATAACCAATGAAAGAGAGGAGACATTCTTTGCATACACATGTATCGTTATCTCTTCATATAGAAATGGATACCCGTCTGAGACCACAACCACGAGTAAGTACTCCTCAAACGCAGGAGCTTCAAATTCGTACTTCTCAAGTAACTTTTCGTAATACTCTATAAGCGCATAAACGTCTTTTAGCTTGTCTCTCAGGTCTGGAACGTTAAAAAGAAGCATTGAGGTTTCATTCCACAGTTCTATCCGCTCAACTCCATCTAAAGAACAATTTATTTCATCGGCTCCTGTCCTCATGTTTACAACCGCAGTTCTTGCTCTCACGTAAGCCTCGTAATCACTTTCGTTCTTTAGAATCTCGTAGTTCGTGAGGAAAACCACTTGAAAAAATGTTATTTTTTTGGTTCCGCCGGATAGAGAGCAGAAAGGGCTTAACACTGATGACACGTTGCTTTCAATACCCTTAGCAGCATAGAACCTGCTTTCTTCTTCTGTAAGTTTGATTTCGGATTCAAGAGAAGATGCGAACTTATCGGCATCTGGACTTTCCTCAAGAAATTTATCCATACAGTTCCCAGCTTCTTCGAGGATGTCAGAGAAAAAAGAGTGGATGCCTTCGTCACTTGAACTCGCCTCAGAATAAATTTGATGTCTAACCCCGCCAGCGCTAACAGGGGAAAGGAACATCAATACTAAGATGAGCAGGGTTAAGACAGTTATTTTCCGTTTCCTTTTCTCAGCCATTGCTCTTGTTTGCATATTCGTAAAATAAAGATAAAACAAAGGATATATTAAATTAAAAGTTTTGCTGCTGATAAATAAGTGTTAAACTAACATGAAGAAAGGCAAATATATCGCTGGGGGCGTGTTGATAGCAATTGGTGCAGTGTTCGCATTCAAAGGCGCTATGGAAGGGGATCAGAGCGTGATAAATGTTGGAATAGGGGGCATATTTTTGGGTATTATTGTTCTTACTTTTTCAACCTCGGATTACGTCAAGTACGATGCTTTTAAAGCAATGGTTTTGCCATACTTTCAGCTATGCAAAGGTCTTATCAACTCATTAGAATTGAAAAGCAAAGCGGTTTATATCCCTGCTTATGGCAATTTGCCTGAAGGCGGAATTTTTATACCCTTGCATGATAATTTTGACCTCGACCTTGCTAAACTTGACGAAAACTCGTTTTTTATCACTGATGTCGGAAGGGAGAAGGAAATGGGTTTGTTCTTAGCGCCCCTTGGGAAAGACCTGATGAAGATGTATGAAGAGTATTCCGAGATGGACTTCACAAATGCTGGATTACACGCTGTTGAGAATGCATCCGTGGTTTTGAAATCGCTTGGTCTCGCAGCGAACGTAGTTGTGGAAGAAAAAGAAGAGGAAATCAGGGTGCTCGTAGGAGGTGTGAAGACAAAAATATGCTCGAAAACATGTGAACAGGTTGCTTGTCCAATTTGCAGCTCTGTTCTTCTTTCAATTGCTAAGAGTTTACAGGAATTAATAGTGGTAGAAAGTTTTAAAATTGAAATTGAGCACGGATATGTGGAAATCACTGTGAGGAGAATAGGAGGGATTAATAAATGGATGTAGAAGATATAATAGTTCTGATTATATCGGCTTGGGCAGTTCTTTCTTTCTCACTGATACCGAGGGTTGAAGTCTATCTTACGCTATTGCTTATAGGGCTCTTAGTGGTTATGGAAGTTGCAGGTAGTTTTATAAATCCTGAGATAAGAAAAGGGCTAAAACCTGCTATATACTTTATCCTTTTCATTTTTTTGATAATTATAGCGAAGAAGGTTATGGAAGTTCTGAGTTAAATTCATGTGCGATCTAATTTTAATTTAATTGATTCTTTTTGTTGCGACTCTTTTCGGCGTACTTCACGTTGGGAACCTCGCTCTTTGGGATTGCGTGCTTGCTTTTTCTATCGGATTCATCTTTTCAATAGTGCGAAAAAAAAAGGGGTCTATATACGGAATAAGCATTTCGCACGGTATTATAAACACCATTTTGTTCTTGATTGCACCTGCAATTGCAATTACAATTTTTCCATAACTTTCAAGAAATTTGAAACTCACTATATTTCTTTTTGGGATTCAGAATCTCCCCCTTCAGGGGAAACGAGAATTTTGGAACTACTTAGCAAGTTCTTCCAATTTCCCGGGGGGTATTTATTGACTCAAGCGTCTTCCTAAACTTCTTAGAACATGACTTTCGGCTATAAATAATCCTGCGACGGAGTAAACTGTATAATATTTGAGTCCATAGTCCAAATATAGTGACAATAATGAACCAAGCTAATCGCTTAGCAGAGATTTTACGAATCATGAAAGAAGTGGAAAACTCTTCGCTATCGGTCAGTCGGTATTTTAAGGAGAAATATGCGCCTTTTGGATATGTGCAATATTACACCTACAAGAAGGCGCTGAGGGAAAGAGGCGTAGAAGGCTTATAATGACCAAAGAAGCAAAGGCAATCATTTAAAATTTACGAAAGAGATACGGGATTTTGTGAAGGGTTTGCTCAAATATAATCGGACTATGACCCCCTTGGATGTCCAAAATGCGATCAAAAGGCGGGTTCACTTCTGAATATAATAACTTGCCTCAGGTGAGAGAATCGAGATTCACGCCATTAGAAGAGAATTGAAATACCTTCAGGTGTCCAATGAACTGATAGAAGTGACGGCAAAGTTCTGGATTGACTTCCGGAGCCGCAGGAATAAGTCGGACACCATTTTCGCATGCTATTATATCGGTGGTAACACTAAAGCGCTGTGGTCATCGAAGTCGTGTCACAAAGGTAAGGTCACGATGCTGGGCAGGGTAATGAACTGCCTGGAGCAGGTGTTCGTCCACGATGGTCAGGGACATCCCCTGTACTTTCAGACGTTCAATGGCCATGCGGATCTTGGAAAGAACGCATTGAGGATGATGGATACGATAAGTGAATATCTCAAGAATACCACCACCTTAAATCAATTCAACGTGAACAGGATTTTGATAATGGATGCTGGGGGTAATAGCGTTAAGACGCTGTGTGAGCTGTCAGATTCTGGCTACTACTTCATAACGATGCTGGATTCCAACCAGTCCAATGAGAGGAAGGTCAAGTCCGTATCAGGGGAGAAGAGATACGACTATGGGGATGCGCATCTGGTGGATTGCACCGTGGAGCTGGAGGATTCCAACGAGAAAGGTTACATCTTCGAGACAAGGGCGGTGCAAGTCAATTGGGACAATGGTAGAACGTCCGTTCTCATCACAAGCGTGCCTGAGGCGATATTTTCCATGGATAATGTCGTGAAGTCATATTTTGACCGACGGCACGCGCAGGAATTGGATTTCAATGATATGAAGGGCAGTGTCAATCTACATCGAGGGTGTGGGTTATGGTAAGAAATTGGTGGACAATAAAAAGGCTGAACTCGCAAGGATCATTGATAAGAAGAAGATATACCGTGTGGATGTGGAGTTGGACCAGATAATGACCTGTTTCAGGATTTCATTCGCGGATATCTGCGCTTATCTGCTGGATGAATGCTTCAATGGCGAGAAAATGACTTTACATCTGCTTTTTGAGACCATATTTGAGCTTCGTGGTAAAGCGAGGGTCGAGGGCGATCAACGAAATATATTTATAGAGAGAAATCCAAAACAGAGATATATTATGAGGAAGTCAGAATCGGCATTTGATGTTATCAATCGTATGGAGGTAGAAGATATAAATGGATGCAGGTATAATTTCAAACTTGTTCAATTTAATGTGTCGCTATAATCTAAATGGCCGAAAGTCATGTATAATAAATAACTCAACTATTATTTATGTATAAAAAAAACCTCTTCTTTTAGAAAAAACGTTTTTTGCAAGCAAAAATGAGAACAGCAAGTGTAAAAAGGAAGACAAAAGAAACGAATATTGAGGTGGAATTGAACCTTGACGGTACGGGAACGCACGAAATAAGCACCGGGATAAAATTCTTTGACCACATGCTCGCAACGTTTTCAAGGCATGGGTCTTTTGACCTCGTTGTGCACGCAACGGGTGACTTGAGCCACCACGTCATAGAAGACACCGGGATTGTGTTGGGTGAAGCGTTAAAAAAAGCAATCGGCGGAGAACCTGAAGAAAGGGAAAAGACCGTGAGGTTTGGCTATGCAGTTATACCGATGGACGAATCCCTTGCAAGATGCGCATTGGACATCGGTGGTATAGGCGGTGGAAGGAGTTATACGGTGTTCGAGGTGGAGCTTGGTAAAGAACGAGTAGAGGATGTTAACACTGAGAACATACCGCATTTCTTTTACTCGCTCGCTACGCACGCAAACTTCACCGTTCACGTGTATGCAACGGGCGAGAACGAACACCACAAAATAGAAGCGATTTTTAAAGCCTTGGGTGTTGCATTGAGCAAGGCAACAAGGATAAAATGAAGGTAGAAACCATGGCGGATTTGGAATCACTTCCAGAAGATGAATGGATAGAAGTACCTGAGGGACTGCATGCAAAGTTTGTCCACAGTATAGATCAGGAGAGTAACAAATTGACAATTACACTTCCAGAGGAAGTCGCTAAGAGGATGGGAGATATGCTTTCTGCCTATTTCAAAGATGGTAAGATAGTTATAAGCGAGATTGATGGATGATTCTTAACAAGATGAAACGAAGAGAGGCGAATGTTGCCCCGTAGTAGTGGTTCCTTTCTCGTTCCTTTGCGTTCCTCTCAACCCCAAAATTGTTGCAATTGCAATCGAAAAGTTTTAAGTTTTTATTTGCCAAAAGTGTATAGATATTAATTTGGAGATTGCTATAATCGTGGGAATAATAATAGAGCTTGCAAATTTTATCTTTATCTTTATATCAATGGGCCAAACTGGAAATTTTCCAGTTTCGTTATAAATATCTTTGAGATACTTAATGTCGGTTAGGAATTTATCGCCGTTATCTTTATCTAAATTTTTAACATTCTTCGTAATAGATTTTAATATTGTATCAATTTTATTGGCAATCTCATCTACTGCTTTCATATGGGCTACTTTCTTCTTAACCATTGTCTTGTGTATCATGTACAAGGGATAAAAAAAGGAGAACATAATTCCAATGACAAATATAACAAAACCAATAGCACAGTAATTAGGACCGTAATATCTCCAATATAAACTCCATATAGCAAGCCAGAATGTTGCGGGAATTAGTGTAAAAACATTATAAACCTTAACTCCGTCTGGGTAGGGAATATGTTTCATTATATCTCCCGCAATATCTCACCTTTTGCAGATCAACAGTAAATAAGAACCGACATCATTATATAGGCATATTCCCCCTCTATTGAATATGGAACAATGGGCCAAAGAATGGCTGAAGGAACAGAGGGGTCAGGGTGTAAAATGCCTTGAGGTAAAGATGCAGGAAAATGCCACTATGTCTATCATTCGACTACATACTGGGATAAAGCACTCAAAAAACCAAGAAAAAACTCAAAATATCTTGGAATGCTTAATCCAGATAAAGGGCTTATCAAATCAGGTGGAAGACATAGAATTCATCCGTCCGATATCAGAAACATCACCGAATATGGTAACTCGATGCTGTTGCATGAAACAATGAACATGGATTTTCAATGACATAATTAACGTAATATTTTCATACTCAAACAAACTTTAATTTCTTTTCTTACTCCTTCAATCGTTTTTTAAACCGTCCTGCTAGTCTTTAGGCATTACGCAATTACGAGTGTAATAGGAAATTTGTGTTACTTAAACACGAAGAATTAGGCATCCAGAAAAAAAAAGTTTCTGCTCTAAAATCGGTTTAACAAACCTCCATTTTCACTTCTTTTTTAAATAAGCACGGATTGGCGCCTGATGGAATATCTAGAACATGTACCATAACAATCAAAATACAAGCTTATTTGCGTAAGGTGAAGACGTGAAGAAAACCCTGTTAAATGGCGATAGAAGCCAATGCCTGCCTAAAATCCCCCAGAATCGGGTGTTCGCATTACGCAAATTATGCGTGTGAAAATCCATGATGGAATATCTCATGCCTCTATTGAAAGGGGGTTTTCCAGTCTATTGGACTGAAATCTGTGCTCTTACTATGGTGCGTGTCACTGGCAATGTACCGTTGAAACGGGTAAAGGATGCATGGGAGAAACTCTACAATGCAGAAGACATCAAACCACATCTAAATCCGAAGAATCTCACCAAAGTTATGCGTGAAGTAGGTGTAAACCGGGCTGGCCAGAACGTTATCTTCAAGGAACTTGCAGATCTGAGCAAACAGCTTGTTTATGATCTAAGCTCAGTGTTCTCACGCTCTATGAGTATCAGCCAGGCGGAAAAGGGCTATAACAAGGATAAGATACACGTACCTCAGATTAATCTCGCACTTCTCTGCAGTGCCGATTCAGGATTGCCAACAATGATACGATCCCTGCCTGGCAGTGTGAAGGATATAAAAACCCTGTATTACTCGATCGATGAACTCGATATAGGTGGGAAGATTCCCATTTCTACGGTACGCGCATCCATCTCAACAAGCACCTTTACTATCACAATCGTTTGATCATGTGTGGGAAACGAAAGTGTGACAATATCTTCCTGTACTTATTCAAGGATCAGGATCTCATGCTGGAAGAGCGTAAGACCCTGTATACCTAAGTTTCAGAGTATAAATAATCATAGACATTCTATCAACAAACTTTGCCACTATTTCCAGTAAACGGAGGAGGCATTTGATTAGCTATTCGCATACGTAGTCAATAACAGATATGCGTCACCACGGAAATAAAAGCACCCTTTGTGAACAGCTATCGTCCCAGATAACCTTAAATTTACGGGCAAAGCAGAAATAAATCGAGAAGCTTTTTATTGTGTATTCACTAACTTAAACATTATGCAACTGAAGGTTGTTTCAAAGGTTAAAGCGATAGTGAAGGGCGTGAGTACCTATTTCAAATGCACATACGCCTCAGAGGGGGGCCGGATAACAATTGATTTTAATAGGCGTGATGGTAAAATAGCGGATGCTGAGCGACTTGATGGTAAGTACGCATTGGTGAGCACGCGGATTACGATGAGCGCAAAAGAGATAATTTCTGCATATAACGGGGCTCCGCCCCGTTGACCCCGAAAACCCTGTAAGGGTTTAATGACAAGGACGGGATAGAAAAGGCGTTTTGCTGCATTAAACAGCCGATTGGACTCAGACCGATAAGGCATTGGTTGGATGGAAGGGTTAAAGCCCACATATTCATATGCTACCTTTCATATCTATTGATGAAAACTCTTGAATACATGCTCCAAAAAGGAGGATTGAAGATGAGCGCCGAGTATGCGTTGAAACAACTGGGTCGGGTGAAGTATGTTGTAGTCACTAATCCAAATGGGGGCATCACAACATCTAAATTGTCCATTCCCTCACGGGAACAAAGGCAAATTATGGATGTGCTGGGGGTCGAGTATATAAAGTCTGAAACTTAGGTGTATAAGAAACTGGATGAGAACAAGATGGATAAGAAAGAGCTAAGGGCGCAGATGAAGAAGGCTGGGAAGATCCTCATACTCTCAAATCTTGATCTCGAAGAACATGAGATTTGTGAGCTACATAAGAAACGTGAATGGGTTAAGAAGATGTTTGACACCTACAAAACAATGCTTAATGCTGATAAAATCTACTTACAGGACGATGAGAGTGTCTTTGGACATGTGTTCATATCGTTTCTGTCCCTTTACATCCACTGTAAACTGGAACAGCTCTTAAAGAAGGCAAAACTCAATCATAAGCTCACTCCGATTGATCTATTATTCAAATATGGCAAAGTATATCATGTCAAGCTGGGCAATAGCAGCATGATCACCGAGGTTCCAAAGAAGGTAGGGGATCTGGAGGAAAAACTTGGGTTGAACATATTCCCTAGGTGATACGGTGTTAAGGTTAATAGAGATAAAAGTGAAAAGGAACCACTGTTGATCCGAAAAAGAAGGCAACGACATGGTAAAAAGAACCGACTTGAACACGGACAGATATTACAAAAGAGCGAAGGCAGAAGGTTACAGGGCACGTTCCGCGTTTAAACTGTTGCAAATCGTCAATAAGTTTGAAGTGATAAAAGAAGGCGACATTGTTGTGGATCTGGGTGCGGCCCCTGGCGGATGGTCGCAGGTTGCAAAAGAGATAGTTGGAGAGAAAGGAGTAGTTATAAGCGTGGATTTGCAGCAAATAGAACCAATAGAAGGTGTGGAATCACTAAAAAGCGATATAACAAACGAAATGGAAACGATAAAGACGATCAAAGAGACGCTATTAATGAAGATTTCGAAAGGAAAGGATCTGGTGGACGTCGTTTTATCGGATGCATCGCCAAAGTTAAGTGGGAACAGAGATTATGACCATTTTCGGTCATTTGAGCTGGCTAAATCCGTATTGAACGTTGCTTCTGCGCTTTTACGTAATAACGGCAGTTTTGTTGCAAAAATATTCCAGGGTGTTTGCTATAACGAATTTTACAAGGATGTACAGGAAAAATTCGCGTATACAAAGGCATATTCGCCAGCAGCCACACGTAAAAGAAGTGCAGAGGTTTACGTGATAGGAAAAGGTTTTCTTGGCAATCAAAATTCACCGCAGAGAACGCTGAGTTCGCAGAGAAAATTAGATGTCAGGTGTTAGTAGCTGTTCTAAACCGCTAAACTGCTATCCTCTGCGCTCTCTGTGAACTCTGCGGTTAACCGGCTGGTATTGTCAAGTTAAATAACTACGTAGGAAGTTATACATTATGCACATTAATAAGCAAAAAGGCTAAGGGGGATATTATTACGGATAAGAATGCAAATGAACTTCCTGCTTGCTCATCTGGCTATTTTTGTAATCGCAATACTTATGGACGTAACGGTAGGCGACCCCCCGGAGAGAACGGAAAAATATTACCCGATTGTGTGGATAAGTCGGCTGATGTATTTCTTTGATAGAATAACGAAGAGGGGGAATGCGAGAAAGGAGAAAATCCTTGGCGTAATATATCCCATATTGATACTGTTTATTTTCTGCTTGCCTTGTTTAATGCTCATCCGCATACCCCTCCACTATCACTACGGGCTTTTATATGTTGTCCTGGTAGCGCTCATTTTCAAGATGACTTTCACGGTAAAGGGGTTAGAAAGATATGGAAGATATGCAATGGAAGCGGTGGATTTAGAAGCGAAGAGAGAAGCAGTAGGAAAGATAGTCGGGAGAGACATAGCGGATTTAGATATGGAACATCTCGATTCTGCGGCAGTAGAATCCGTAGCAGAGAACATAACTGATTCGGTCATAGCCCCTCTCTTCTATTTCGCATTCTTCGGCGTCTTTGGTGCTATGTTTTATCGCGTGATAAATACGTTAGATGCTACCGTGGGGTATAAGACCACGAGATACCGGCATTTCGGCTGGTTCTCTGCGAAAGCCGATGACGTACTGAATTACGTGCCAGAGCGGATTGCTGCAGGTTTGATTCTATTGTCGGGTGGTTCAAGTACAAAACACGGAGATTTGAGAAGTCATGGTTATGCGAACGAAACTGCTCCTTTGACAATAGCGGCAATGAGCCGAGTGTTAAAAGTAAAGTTGGAGAAGGTCGGGCATTACGTCGTGGGCGAACGCTTTGAAGGTGCGAGAAGTGAGCATATAGCGGGCGCGATAAGAACAGCAAAAAGAAGCACGTTTATTTTCGCTCTTGTCTGTATCACGGTTATGATTATTCTTTATTTGGGCGGGTGGAGCTGGTTAAAAATGCAACCTTTCTTTTGAAAAGAAAGGTTGACCAACATTTTTTTTTTTACCTGCGGTAAAAAACCTTGACTAAAAATATAGTTTAATAGCGGGAATCCAGCCATAATAAATCTTTCCATTTGCATCTCTGAATTCAGTGCAGTTTATCCCGCCGTTTGCTGTTGGCAGTGCAGGTGTGTGGTGAATTTGTGGATAAGAGCCTGTTTTTATGGTGTAGTTGTATGTTTCTGCTTCAAGCGTGGATGGTAATAGGAACATTATACGGTGTGTCCGGTCCATGGGAAGTGCTGGAATAGTGCCTTATCCCTTCAGTAAAACATATAGAATGCATCTCCACCACAATCCCAAGTTGATGGAGCACCTTGCCAGTAATAAATATGTCCACTAGCAAACCCTAATCTGTTTCCAACATAATATCCTATTGGACATGGAATAGACTCCAATTGTTCCCAATTATCAGATGAGACACTATAACGATAGAAGTTATATCCAGGGGCTTCTAAACAACTACCACCACCAAGAGCGAATATATAATCTGGATACTCATTAACCCATAGCAAAGAGCCGCCATCTCCAACGCCTTCACTCTCAGGTATAGGACTCATATCTTCCCAAGCCTTTGTGGAAATATGGTAGCGAGCAAAATCTCCATTTGGAACAGTCTCATCATATTCTCCCCGCAGTGCATATAAATATTCTCCCCCTGTCCAAACTAAAGAAGCTCCGTCATCGGTATCCGTCCAAGTTGGATTAAAAGGGAGAGCATTCTAGGAATTGGTAGAAATATTATAGCAAGCAAAAGCAGTTCCATGACCTTTGCTTCCTATTATGGCATAAATGTTATATCCCGACCATGTTATGGCATCACCAGCACCTTGGGCATGAGTAGTATCTGTTAATTGTTCCCAACTGTTAGTTGAAATATCATAGCGATAGAAAAGGCGACGGTTACTATCGCTATATCTCCCACCAAGTAATACATAGATTGAATCGTCATAATTCCACGCAAGTGCTGCGCCATTTCTAAATGCTCCGGTTTGAAGTCCTGATGTATCTCTCGGATCCCAACTATTCGTTGTTGGATTATACCGCCAGAAATAAGGAGTAGAAGAAGCATGCATGCATCTCGCAATGTATATGTGGCTGCTTGTTCCAACCACTGCTTCTCCGTAACCACCAGCTTTAGGCGTATCTGCTTTCTCAATCCACCCATGACCTCCTTCCTGAATGTTAACAGCATAATCTTCTGTATCTCCATAGGTATAGCTTCCACATGGACCGTGATAGGAATAATACTGCTGAACTATTCTCATCCTGGTACTTCCCAAAGTGGCATCACTGGGAATGTTAACATTGGCAGAAACAATACCGCCATCTGATGAGCAATGACCCATCTCTATCCCCTCTCCACTATCTTCAAAATCTAAATCGTGATTCCAGTCGAAATATGCTTTTACGTATTCTGACCAGCTATCAATCTGACTTATGGTTACCTCTAAGGAATAGGTGCGTCCTCTGACCACATCGGTGGAAATAGAAGTATAGTTCGCATAACCATCCCCACCGGAGCTTTTATCAATGGTATTGAACTGAACTCTTGAAATCCATTCCTCATTATAGATTGTCCCACCGCAGGAACAATAACCTGAAGGAGGTGTGGGAGGAGTCCTATTCCTATAAGCCATCGTGTATGAACCGTAATTGGTACTATAACCTGAGGCCTGGATGTAGTACGTGCCTGGGGAGGTTATGCTATACGTGATCTTCGCATTAGTGCCATCACATGCATCATCGTTAGATGTGAGAAATCCTCCTGCTGTATCGAAAAGGTAAAGATAGGAATCGTAATTATCACTCCCTCCATCCGCAGAGCAGAGAGAGAACTCATACGTGCCAGTTGTAGTTATGCTCACCGCATATCGCTTCGTATCTGTGGATGAACTGAGGGAACCTGAAACGGTCTGCCAGCTCGTAGTTGGATAGAGCGTGGTGACATTTGTGGAAGCAGTTCTACCATTGCAAGTCGTTATTAGACCTGGAGGTGGAGGAGGTGTTGGCGGTGGTGTTGGCGGTGGTGTATCTGTTGTGAAAGTCAGATCGGATCCGTAATCGGTGCCTACACCGCTTGATGCTACTGTTCTGAAGTGGTAAGTGGTATCATCATCCAAGCTTGATATGCTTGTACTAAATGAGCCTGCTGATGATTTTGACTGTTCAGGTGTGGAATAGCCATAAGATGCTGTTTTTCCGTATTCAAACCATAGCTGGCAAGTAATAGAACCCGAATGTTCTTTTACGGGCGCGCCTGTTGAATCAAGGTTACCATTTAGCGTTGCTGATATTGTAGTAACACTTGTTGCCACATTGGTTGTAACTTGTGGAGGGCTGTAATCGCTACACAGTGCATAATAAGGAGCACATGTCGCTGAGAGTGAAGTCCCGTCACAGCAACAATAACCGATACCGCCATGAGAACATTGGTAACTGCAAACCCCACCGTGCCAAGAACAACATCCGGAGTGTGCTTCTATGTCTCCGATTGACGCAAATAAAAACAAAGAGACAAGTATTAAAACTATCAGAACCTTCAGAAAACGTATATATCCCTGTTTTGTTTCTTTTTCCTTATCCTTTCTCTCCATAGAACCCCTTCCCTAAATACAAAGTTTTCAACTATAAGTATATCTTTCTATACTTAAGTATATAATAATGAACTATAACCCTTTATAATAAAACCACCTAACTAACATCTGAGGGATGTTCATGGTGGGTGGAAGAAAAGGATTCGAACTGCTAAATATGATACTGAGCGAGGGGTCGTTAGAAATACTTGAGGTTGCAAAAGATGGGGAGCCAAAGCATTTTACGGACTTCAGAGAGTTAGTTAATTCTCGAACAGGGAATGTATTTTCACCCAATACAATATCCACCCGGTTAAAAGAGCTTGTTGAAGTTGGAGCATTAGAAAGAATCATAACAAAAACGAAGAGAGAGAGGGATGTCGTGGGCTATAAAATAACACCAGAGGGGTTAAAAGCACTGGAGATTTCTTATAGATATGAAGAGGAATTGCAAAACTGCTTTGGGAAGGAGAAATAGAGGGAGCACCTAAGTTTTTTCTGCAAAAAGTATTAGATAAAGTCTTAAATGAAATAGCCACAATACGGAATTGAAAGTTATTCATATCCAATATCCTTTTTCCTCTAAAATATCACTTATAAAAGATTCAACAGGAGCGGAAATTGGTCAAACCAAGAACGGCAATACAGGGAATAGAAATTTGTGAGCACGGCGGGAAACGGGAAAAGGATGGAGCGGGTGGAGTAATAGACTTCAGTACGAATTTGAACCCGTATGGACCGCCGGATTTTGTTTTCCGTGCGATAAAAGAAGCGACACTCGAAATAAACACGTATCCGGACACCGAATCCCGCAAGCTGAGGGAGCAGATATCGAAAAAATGTGGATGTGAAGAAGAGGAAGTGTTAGTAGGTGCGGGTGTTTCTGAACTAATCCAGCTTGTAGCTCTCGCTTTTGTACGAGATGGGGTGCTAATGCTGAAGCACACGTATGGCGAATATGAAGTTGCAGCGAAGATGATGGGCGGAACAATCAAACGAATAGAAATGCCGGGTCCTGGTCTGCGTGTGTATCCTGAGCGGATTGTAGAGGAAATGAAACCCGATGACGTGGTATTCCTTTGCAATCCGAATAATCCAACAGGGCAGTACCTTGGCAAAGAGGAATTGTGGCAGATAATAGAAGAAGCGGAGAGAGTGGATGCACAGGTAGTGATGGATGAAGCGTATATTGACTTTGTCGAAAATGCTTTTCTATTGCATACCTTTTCCACGCGGAATTTAGTTATTCTAAGGTCACTGACGAAATCTTATGCAATCCCGGGTATACGGATTGGATACGCGATTTCGTCTGCAGAGAACATAATGGCGATGAGAAAAGTAAAAGTTCCATGGAGTGTTACCGCATTTGCACAGCGCACAGGGTCGGCAGTGATAAGCGGCGCAGAAGGTTCAGACGAGTTTTTAGCGGATACGAGGAAGAAGATAAAAAGAAGCAAGGTAAAAATAGAAAACCGGCTTAGAGAGCGGGATATGCACGTAGAATCAGATGCCAATTTTTATGTTCTGGATGTGGGGCATGAAAAAGCAAGTGAAGTGAAAAGAGAACTTTTGAAGCAGGGGCTTCTGGTGAGAGATTGCACGTCCTTTGGCTTGCCTTCGCATATAAGGTTTTCCGTGAGGCAGGAAGAGGAGAATGAGCGGTTAATGGATGCACTATTAGCCCTCAAAAAATCCAAATCATAAGCACCAAAATCTAAACAAATTCAAATATCTAAATTAAAAATTCTTGTGGAAATCTGTGTAATCTTGTGGTTATAAAAGGAGCAAAGCACGGTATGAAAATAGAAAGAGAGAAAGGATATATTGCGGTGCATGCGAATGAGGATTTTAATGTCCTGAGTTCTGCAGTCTATAACGGTGGTTCTGTCAGGGCGAGCAGCACGATAATAAACTTGAACGTGAGCGAGGATTTCCATGGCGATGCTTTTGCGGTCTTTGATTCATTTATCGAGAAAAAAAAATTAGAACGGGAAAAGGTGGTTGGAATAATGACTGCGGTGCCAATGGAGAATGCCGTAATCAAGAAGAAAGGAGCTATAACGGCGATTATCACCGCGGGCATATCCGCATCAACGATAAACATAATCTTAGCGATAGAGAAGAACCTGTCTCAGGCTGCGATGGCAAATACGCTAATTGTAGCAACAGAAGCTAAAACAGCAGCTCTATTTGATCTCGATATGCGAGATGAGCAGGGAGACCTGTTTACGGGTGATTCTACTGATTCCGTGGTTGTTGCCTGTTATAGTAAAACCCATTTAGAGAAGGGAGAAGAGGAGGAGATATTTGCAGGTAAGGCGACGAAGTTAGGAAGTGCCGTGTACGAGGTGGTGAGAAAAGGCGTAAAGGAAGCTCTTTTTCGATACAATGGGTTAACGGCGGACAGACCGATACTGAAAAGGCTGGAAGAACGAGGGATATATTTGGAAGATATGGTATCAACAGCTCTGGAACTCTATGTGCCACCAGTAGAAGGAGAAGCAGGGACAGGAGAACAAGAGCTAGAAAGGAGGTTGGAGGCGACAATAAAGAAGGAATGTTCGGATGTGAACGTGGCATTGCTACTGGCAGCGGCGCTTCATTCGGATGAGGAAGAGATAAGAAAGGGCAGAGCAGGTAAGGCAGGCGAGGAAGATGCAGCATGTATTGTCGCTGATGAGCTAATAGGAATTGACATAGCGGAATATATAGGGGGAAAAAAGGCGCTTTTTAATTTTTTCTATTACGATACGAGGAAGCCCGGGATATTGAGCCAACTGGATGTTTTCATGGACGATGCCATAGGTGGACTGATAGCGGGCTGCATGAGTAAGATGCTTGGCTAACACTTTTTCATTTTTACAAAAAAGAAAACCTGTGCTAAAAGAAAAAGTATGCATGAGTCAGCTACAATTCAAGACGTATACGAAGCGCTGAAGAGACTGGGAGAGAAGATGGCTACACGAGAAGATATTGAAGCACTCGTTGATTCCGTTGAAATTATCAGCAATCCAAAAACGATGGAAGCACTCCGAAAAAGTGAAGAAGATATTAAAGCAGGCAGGATTAAGGCAATCACTTCTGTTGAAGATATGCTTACTGAGCTGTGAAAATAATCCGGGTAGTAAAGCGAACAGACATGTTCCTTAAACGCCCCTAGTCATTCTTACTTATATGGTGAAAATAATCTGGATAGTAAAACGAACTGACACTTTTCTAGCATCTCTCAAAAGCTACCGCCGAGATCACGGAGAGCGCTGAAATGACAGAAGGTATGAGTTGTGAGTTGTCAGATGTGAGTTGTGAGTAGCCCTGGAATGGAACCTAAAACCTCGCACCTATACTGTCCTTCTGTGCTCTCAGCGGTAAACAAGAGCACCACTCACAAATAATAATACCGCCCGCGCTTCTTCTGTTCCCTGTCCTTTGCTGACCCTATCTTATTTATCCGTGGTCGAAGCGTGTTTTCATCACGCCTGAACGTCAAACCCAAATCGTGCAAAAATAAATTCATCCCCTCTTGCATCCCAAAACACCCCTTTATCTCCCCTCGTACGCCTGGCTCACCGTCGAAAACCATTAGCCTATCGCTTAACAAATCTATCAAATATATGTCATGGTCTACAATCAATCCCGATGCGCCTCGTCGCTCCATATACCGCCTTAATGTTTTTATCAACCGTGCCTTCTGCTCCACATCGAGATGCGCTGACGGCTCGTCCAGCATATACAATGATGCATCCTGACAAAGACACGCAGCTATCGCAACGTTTTGTAATTCACCGCCACTTAGTTCTCTCAGGTTCTTTTCCTCTAAGTCCGCAATTCCCAACGGGTCTATCACGTCAATGAGGTCCGCTTCGCTTAATTCCCCTTTTACAGAATGAATAAAATCCTTCACGCGTATATCCCGCTCGCCACTCTGTAAAGACTTAATATATTGCGGCTTGTAAGAGACGTTAATATCAAATGATTGTGCGGCTTTTTTTCCCGCTGTCGGCTCTGTTTCACCTGCTAATACGCTCACAAACGTGCTTTTACCAATGGCGTTTCTTCCCACTATCCCCAATATTTCCCCTTTCCCTATACTGCCCGGCTTCGCATTCAATACGAACCCATCACCGTCACCGTATCTCTTCTCAAACCCGTCATATTCGACGAAGACATTCCTCACCTCTTGTTGCTCCCTCGGTGGATGTACATTGAATTCTATTGGCTTATCTCGTATTCGCACGTTTTCTGCATGCAAGAAACCACTTAAATATTCGTTTATCCCTCTGTTCGTGCTCTTTGGCATTGTTACAACACCATACTTGCCGGGCTCACCATAGATGAGATGCACATAATCCGCAAGCATGTCGAGGATAGCGAGGTCGTGTTCCACCACAACTACTGCCTTATCCTTCAAAACTTCTTTCATTCCTCTCGCTACTCTCGCTCTCTGATAAATGTCCAGATAGGGTGTTATTTCGTCAAAGAAGTAGAAATCCGCATCTTTTATCATTGTTGCTATGATGGCAACCCGCTGCAATTCGCCGCCGCTCAGCTCCTTTATGTCCCTCCCCCGCGCTTCTTCAAGTTCAAAATCCTTCACAAGCCGTTTCCCTACTCCTCGTTCGTCGGTAATATCCAGCAACTCCTGAACTTTACCATCAAAGTATTCAGGAATTGTATCTATATACTGCGGCTTATAAGCCACCTTAATATCCCCTTTCGCCAGCTTATCGAAGTAATTCTGTAATTCAGACCCTGCATACCGCTTTTTTATCTTATCCCAACTCGGCTTTTCTTTTTCTTCTTCTGCCTCAAAGTTTACTTTGCCAAGGTTTGGAACCTGCAATCCCGATAGTATTTTAATTGCCGTGCTCTTTCCTATCCCATTCTCTCCTATCGTTCCCGTTATCTTACCCGCCTTTGGAATCGGCATTCCGTAAAGGACGAACCCGTTTTCACCATATCTGTGCGTCTCCTTACCTTTCAGCTCTTCTGGCAACCCGATTATGGAAATAGCATTAAAGGGGCACTTTTTTATGCAAATCCCACAACCCTCGCATAAATCCTCGGATATTACTGGCTTGCCATGTTCACCCACAACTATCGTTTCTACCCCTGTGCGTACCATCGGGCAGTATTTTATGCATTCATACTCGCATTTCCTCGGTTGGCACTTATCATGCTCCAATATCGCTATCCGCATTTCATTGTACGTTCTAAAATTCGTAAAGCAAGCAAAGCAGCATTTTCGCCGTTGTCTATGCCTACTACCGCTACAGGAACACCCGGCGGCATCTGCACCATGGAAAGCAGAGCATCCATACCGAGCAACTTCCCACTCACGGGAATACCAATCACGGGCTTTTTCGTTTTTGACGCTATTACGCCCGGCAATGCCGCCGATAACCCTGCAATTGCTATTATCACGTCCACTTCTTCTTCGCTTTCTTTTAAATATCTATCCAGCTCATCGGGATTCCTGTGTGCAGAAATCACCTTCACGTCATAAGAAATCTTATGCTCATCCAGCACCTTTACCACTTTGTCCGCTATCGCCCTATCGCTCTCCGAGCCCAGTATCACCGCTATTTTATCCACTTTTGTTTCACCATCATTGCCTCAAAAGAATAAAAAGAGAAAAGGTTTATAAAGAGATTATTTATCTTTTATTATAAAGAGGTATTTTCACAATGGAAGCGAACATAAGCGTATCAAAAGCCATGGGTTGGGTAGGCTTAGGAATCCTGTTCGCTATCGCAATCTATCTGGCTCTTCTTATTGCAGGAGTTGTCCATTAAAACCACGAGATTTCACGAGATTAACACAAGAAAATGAAGCAATAGGGGCAGAATAGTCAATGGGGTACTGAAACATAATTATTGTATTCTCGTGGAAATCTGTGTAATCTTGTGGTTCACTTTGCTTTAGCCCTTCGCTCTTTCCTCCATCATACAGGTGAACTCTTCAGGGTCTCTTATCTTTTTCAACTCCTCTTTCCTTATCAAAACCGTATTATCTACTTGCACTCGTTTGACATTACCATTCACCACGAGCACCGATTTCGTTCGCGTAACCTGCGACAAACTGCTTATTATTCTCGCTTTTTTTATCATTCGCTCGGTGTATTTGCTTATACCCGTGAGAATTTTCATCCTTTCGCTTTCCTCTCCGCTCAGTCGTTGCGATTGTGGAAGCGAAACGGCATTAAAAGGAGCATACGCAGTTCTAAATATCTCAAATCCTATCTCTTCCATTACTCCTAAAATATCCTCCTCTAAATCCGAAGCCACTTCTTCTACTCGCGCTCCCGGAATGTCCCGCGCCTGCCGTGGCAAAGAGTTTTCAAATTCGGACTTTAAAAACTCCAGAATTTCTATTAGCTTTGTATCTAATATTTCCTCCAGTTTTAGTGCAATGTCTATTGTCGTACTCGCCCCGCCTTCCTCATATTTGCTGACACTCCTCCTTGAAACACCTAATTCCGCAGCAACGTCACCTAAGGAAAGTTCCTTCCGCTCTCTTGCCCACTGCATCTCTTCGCCGTCTATATTAACATACAAGCCACCCGTGGCAGAATAGACGTAGGGGTGCACGCCTCCGATGAAATAGTCGTATAGCGTGTGAGCATTTAGAGCAGGAATGCCGTATCGGTGATATACAACGTCATCCTCTAAAAACGAAGTACCTCTTTTCTCACCTATAACAACGGGAGAGGCAAGCAAGCAAAATGCAGCACGTTTTATACTTCTTGCTACTCCCTCGTTAATGCCATCTATGTTATGCAATATCTTTGCTAACAGGGTTATTTCCTCTCGCCTCGCTGCTAAATCAAAACCTCGGGCTTCACATCTGCTCGATACGATAAAACCCGCTTCCTGCAATGTTTCCATCACCCGTGCAATCAAATCTTTCTTCATTTTGCATTTCTCATTGTATATAAAGTATAGCTTCCTTCTATTTAAGACACTGATTTACACTGATTTACGCAGACTTATTTAAATTTAAGTTTGACATTATTGATTTTTATCATCTGCGTTAATCTGTGTCTATAATTTAATTTTTCATTGAACCTTGCTTGGATATTTCCATTGCACGTCGGGTCGCTTCTATTACTGCTTCCATCATCGCTGCTTTTACAGCCCCTGATTCCATTGCATACAGCCCTCTTATTGTTGTCCCACCGGGAGAAGCGGTCATTGTAACTATTTCAGATGGGTGTTTGCCCTCAAGAATCAGTTTCGCTGCTCCAATCGCCGTCTGAGCAGCAATCGTCAATGATAATTCACGCGGCAGCCCTTCATACACAGCGCCATCCGCCATCGCATCTATCACCGCAGCAAAGAAAGCGATACCGCTGCCGCTTAACCCTGTAATAACGTCCATGTCGCCTTCATTCACCGAGTGAACAGTACCAATAGCACTTAAAATCTCCTTTGCTATTTCTTCATCCGCTTCATCCGCATATTTCCCTTTACATATTGCACACACCGCCTCTCTTACACGTGCCCCTATATTCGGCATCACTCGAATTACCTTCCTGCCTCGGGCTTTGGCTTCTCCGAGATATCCCTCTATCGCAGCGGTTGGCACACCAGCAGCTACCGAAATCAAAATCTTGTCTTCGTTCATAAAGGGTGCAATCTCTTTTACTACCCCCGACACATCGTTTGGCTTAACTGCTAATATCGTCACTTCTGCGTTCTCCGCTACCTCCTCGTTAGTCTCGCATACCACAACTCCTGGATCTGTCCCCAGGTCAGCTTCAAAAAATCGGCGCTTCTCCTTCTCCGCATCAGTTATAAATATCTTACTCGTGGGCTCGGCAGTCAACAGTCCGCGAAGAATGGATGTCCCTATGTTACCCACACCGATAATGCCTATCTTATCCCTTTTCCTCTTCGTCTTCCCCTTCGCCTTTTTCCCGTTCATTCTACTCTACTCATTCATTGGGTGTATAAGCACGACATTATTGCCTCGGACTATCACAGACCCAAGCAATCTACGCCTTTCTCCATTCTCCAGCTCGTTTGCTCCACTCAGGTGCAAATTCAAGTAATCGTCCACTGATGTCAACACACCCTCCAGCACGTTCTGCTCACCTTTCATCTCTACATGCACCATTCTCCCCACCAAACTTTGCACTCTTTTATTTGGAAACATGTTCCTGACTCCCTTTACCTTATCTTAATTTATACTCCCTTGTTTATAGTATATAAAGTATAAAAATTATTTCTTTGGCAAAGCCTTCTTAAGAGGTATTTGCATAAACTAAAAGATATGCTCCATGATTTGGTCATTGAAGGTAAAGTTGTAAATCCTGAAGGTGTCTACGAGGCTCAGATAGGCATTGACGATGGATATATCACAGAGATAAAAAAGCAGGGTTTACGAGCCGATAAAACAGTAGAGGCTCGTGGGTGTTTGATTTTTCCCGGGTTTATTGATATACACGCTCATTTAAGGGAGGATAGCAGCCATAAATGGGACTACAAGGAAGATTTCGGGACGGGCTCTGCTGCTGCTGTTCATGGTGGTATAACCACCGTGGTGGACATGCCGAACACACCCCTGCCAGGCATAAATGCCGACCGAATACGGAAAAAGTGCGAACTCGCACGCTCAACGTCAAAAGGCTTGATTGATGTATTTTTCTACGGTGGTGTAACCGAATCCAACCTAAGTGCGATTGCGGATATGCAGAAAGAAGTAGTAGGTTACAAGATATACCTCTGCGAGACCACAGGCGGATTGTATATCCGGGAGGAGATGTTGCCAGCAGCAATTAAAGCGATACAGGCGACTTCTAAACCCGTTGTAATTCATTGTGAAGACCAGGGAATTATAGAGAAGAAGAAAGAGGAATTAAAATTAAAAGTAAAAGCAAAGGGGGAAGAGGATAGTCGTAACTATTCCAAGTTAAGACCTGAGGAAGCGGAATTAGCGGCGGTAAATAGTGTTTTAGCCACCGTTTCACGTTCCGCTTCTGCTGGGCACGACAGAGCGAAAATAAAAGTGAAAATCAATATTGCTCACGTTTCTGTTTACGAGACGCTAAGTATGATAAAGCAGTACAAAAAATGTTCACGGTGAAGTCACCCCACATCATTTGTTTTTTAATACGGCGGACGTACAGGCTAAACAGGCGTTTTTAAAGGTGAATCCGCCTTTAAGAACCGAAGAAAATAGGCAGCGGCTGCTGGATGCATTTAAAAGAGGCGAGATAGATTTTCTGGCGACTGACCATGCACCGCATACGCAGGAGGAGAAATCACTTGATTTTTCGGTAGCCCCTGCTGGAGTTCCCAATTTAGACACCTACGGTAATTTCGTGTCCTGGCTGATTGTCCGTTGTGACGTTCATCCAGAGCTCATATCGAGACTATGCGCGTATAATCCCGCGGCGTTCTTAGGATTAAATGACCGAGGGCGTATAGAAGTAGGAAAACGTGCGAATTTGACCGTTTTAGATATGCACAAGAGCGTAAAAATCCGCGGTGAACGGTTATATACAAAATGCGGGTGGTCACCATTCGAGGGCTATGAATTCCCGGGGTCGGTGAGGCACACCATTTTTAATGGCGTTATATTATCCGAATATGACGAATTAACCGGGTTCGAGCACAAAAAATAAAGTTATTCCACGCTTTACTTTAACAGTAACGTATCATGAATCCTATCGTAGAGACCGTTGTGGTTGCAATATGGCTGATGCTGCCCGCATACATAGCAAATGTGAGTGCGGCATTTTTTGGCGGTAAAACACCCATAGACGGGGGTATTTCATGTGGTAAAACACGCTTGCTTGGCGATGGAAAGACATACGAGGGCACCATAAAGGGTATTTCTTGCGGTTTTATCTTCGGCATCTTTCAGCAACTGTTTTTACACTCTTTTGGTCTTTTTCCATCCTTTTTAGTCGTTTTAGTTTGCTTATCGGCAGGTGCAATGTTTGGCGACATGCTTGGGAGTTTCATAAAAAGGAGATTGAGACTAAAAAGAGGTGCTCCGTTGCCTCTGGTAGATCAGCTGGATTTCGTGGCGGGTGCCTGGCTGCTTTTGTTCTTGTTTGCCCGAGATTGGTTCATTGAAAGTTTCTCATTGAATATAATCATTGCCGTCGTTATTATCACCCCGCTGCTGCATCTGCTTACAAATTACGTTGGGTTTAAGATGGGAAGGCAAGATGTCCCGTGGTGAAATACCATTCTGAGGTTGGACAAGGCAAGAAAATATAGTGATTTATCACCGTGGAGAGCGCAGAGTACGCAGAGTTTTAAGAGTGTTCCAATCATTGTTTATGCTTTCTGGTGACTTTGCGTTTTCCGTGTGCTCTGCGGTGAATTTTGAGGATGTATATGGCAATCTCACTAGAAAATTCGACCGTGCCAGCCCAACAAAAAAAGAAAAAATCTGTGTAAACCCATGTCTTAAATAGAAGCAAGTTATACGGTATATACAACAAGAAAGAAAAAAAGGAGTGGGCTCTTATGGCGGGATTGAGCGTATAAAGAGGGAAAAGGGACGTGTTTAAGAAGATAAGAAAAAGGGACGGCAGGGTAGTAAGATTTGATTCTAAGAAGATTGCAGACGCGGTTGCAAAAGCAGGTGCAGCAACAGGCGAGTTTGATCATAAAATCGCGCGGGTGTTGACACTTAAGGTATTGAACTTGGCGCAGCAGGCAATCCCGCACAGGATACCTACTGTGGAAGGGATTCAAGACGTGGTTGAGGAGGTTTTGTTATCTTCTCCCTATCGCAAAACCGCTAGGGCGTATATCATCTATCGAGAGCAACATGCGGGAATCCGCGAGATAACGGCAAAAGCTGACGTTGACATGGTTGACCAATACCTGGAGAAGCTCGACTGGCAGGTTAATGAAAATAGCAATATGACCTTCTCTTTGCAGGGGTTAAATAATTATATCTCTTCGGAAATCAGCAAAACTTACTGGTTAATTAAAATCTACCCCTCAGAAGTAAGACAGGCGCACTTAAATGGCGATTTTCACATACACGATTTGAACATTCTCTCGGTTTATTGTGTCGGCTGGGACCTTTTTGATTTGTTGGTAGTGGGGTTCAGGGGAGCGCCGGGAAAAGTAGAAAGTGAACCCGCCAAACATTTCCGTTCTGCATTGGGGCAGGCAGTAAATTTCTTTTATTCGCTACAGGGAGAAGCTGCGGGTGCTCAGGCGTTCTCAAATTTTGATACCCTGCTTGCACCTTTTATACGAGCAGATGGATTGGA
Source organism: Candidatus Methanophagaceae archaeon GoMg1 (assembly GCA_013180605.1). Taxonomy (GTDB): domain Archaea; phylum Halobacteriota; class Syntropharchaeia; order Alkanophagales; family Methanospirareceae; genus QEXZ01. Next base: position 71,125 of record QBUL01000189.1, read on the forward strand.
CTATGAAGAAGTGAAGCAGGCATTGCAGGAGTTTGTATTTAACGTGAACGTTCCCACCAGGGTTGGATTTCAAGCACCATTCACCAACATCACTTTAGACCTGACCGTTCCCGAGTACTACGCCAACCAGAGTGTCGTCATTGGTGGAGTGCCGCAAAAAGAAACGTATAATGACTTCAAGGACGAGATAGAATTGTTTAATCGGGCACTTTTAGAAGTGATGGCCGAGGGAGATGCCAAAGGCAGGGTATTTACTTTTCCTATCCCCACTTACAATATTACGAAGGATTTCGACTGGGCGAACCCTAATCTGGATGTTTTATGGCAAGTTACCGCTAAATACGGCGTGCCTTACTTCTCTAACTTTATAAATTCTGATATGAATCCCGAAGATGCCCGGAGTATGTGCTGCCGGTTGCGAATAGATAACAGAGAGTTAGAGAGAAGAGGAGGCGGGCTTTTCGGGTCGAGTCCGTTAACGGGCTCTATCGGTGTGGTCACGATTAACATGCCAAGACTTGGATATTCTGCGAGGGACGAAGAAGAGTTTATCATGGCTTTAGAGCGGTTGATGGTTCTGGCGAAGGAGAGCCTGGAGATAAAAAGGAAGGTTTTAGAGAACTTTATGGAAAAGAATCTTTATCCGTACACCAAATATTATTTAAGAGGCGTAAAAGAGCGTTTTGGTGAGTACTGGAAGAATCATTTCTCCACGATTGGTTTGGTGGGTATGAATGAAGCCTGCTTGAATATGTTGGGAGAGAATATCGCATCGGAAAAGTCCAGAGCGTTTACCTCACGGCTGTTAGATTTTATGCGTGATAAATTATTAGAATTCCAAGAAGAAACCGGGAACAACTATAATCTGGAGGCAACGCCTGCGGAGGGGACTTCTTACCGGCTTGCAAAAAAAGATAAAGAGAGCAATCCGAAGATAATCTGTGCTAATGAAGAGGACTGGAAGAAGGGTGCAGAGCCATTTTATACTAATTCCACGCAACTACCGGTAAATTATACGGATGACGTCTTCGAGGCGCTGGACTTGCAGGATGAAATACAGACAAAGTACACAGGAGGCACCGTCATACACATTTTTGCCGGAGAGCGTGTCAGCGACTCTAACACACTGAAAGCGTTAATCAGGAAAATCTGTGAACTCTATCACTTGCCTTACTTTACCTTCACGCCCACTTTCAGTGTTTGCCCCGCACATGGCTATATAGCAGGTGAGCATTATGCCTGCCCAACGTGTGGTGCGGAGACAGAGGTATATTCACGTGTAGTTGGTTATCTGCGTCCGGTAAACCAGTGGAACAGAGGCAAACAGGAAGAATTTAAGAAGAGGAAGACGTTTGATATAAATAAGGTAACATGAACATTGGCGGGTTTCAGCGATTTTCGTTAATAGACTATCCCGGGAAAATATGTGCTATCGTGTTTACACAGGGCTGCAATTTCAGGTGCCCGTACTGTCACAATCCGGAGCTGGTGGACCCCAAGCGTTACTCACGTCCTATCGCGGAAGAAGAAATCATTGAATTTTTGGCAAATCGCAGAGGAAAACTCGATGCGGTAGAGATAACAGGTGGAGAACCAACACTTCAGCTCGACCTGATTGATTTTATGAGTGAACTCAAAAAATTGAGTTATCTGGTTAAGCTGGATTCAAACGGCAGCAAGCCTGAAATACTGAGCGAAGCGATAGAACGCGAAATCGTGGACTACATTGCTATGGACGTGAAAGCGCCGTTGGAAAGATACCGGGAGATTACCGGTTCCCGGGTTGATCCTGCAAAAATCGAACACAGTATCGAATTAATCATGTCTTCCGGATTGGATTATGAATTTCGAACGACGGTAGTGAAATCGCAACTGGGTAAGCGAGATATTTTAGAAATAGGGCGGCTGATACGAGGTAGTAAACGATATATATTGCAGAAATTCGTGCCTGTAAAGGTGTTGGACAAGAAATTTCTCGATGAAGTTTTTTTCTACACGGATGACGAGTTAGAATATTTGAGAGATGCGGTGAAAGGGTATGTTGTCGAATGCGAGGTGCGGTGAAAATATGAGTGAAGGGTATACTTTAACTAGAACTCACCATAAACATTGTGTTATATTTCCTCAGGGTATTCCGCGTGAAGATAGTTAGCGATTCTATTTTGAAGATGTTCACTGTCAGGCTCATCTGAGTTTGCCAACACGTTTTTTATATTTTTGAGTTCCTCGTTTCGTTCTTTATTGGATTGGTAATTGTGGTCGTTACAGGTCATCCATTTTTGTGCGCTCTTCAGTCGGATTTTATTCTTCTTGAAAATCCTTTTATCCCTTCGTGGTTGAACCAATCAATCCACCGCAACGCATAACTCCTATTACGTTTCAGTTCTTCCATTATTTGCGACTCTCTTCTCGTGTGCGTCCCCTAACAAAGCGAGAACTGTTCCCATGTAATTGCTTCATTCTGGATATTCTGGGTGGGGTTGGTGAGGTGGTGAGGAATAAATAAAGAACACACAATTTATGTGGTGAATCCAGTATGGATGGTTAGGTTGAAGATATAAAAGCGAGGTGATGGTGAGAAATGGCGATAAGGAATGATAAAATTTTGATATTAGATACTGTTTGAGATTTGGATTCAAAACTACGCAGGTTACGGGGAAAAAGATAACGCCTTTCCTCTTTGACGAATCGGAATGCAAAAATAAAGATAAAGAGGGGAAAAATTAAAAAGTACCCCCTGCTTTTTTCCTTTACATCGGTTTACCGCCGAGGTCACGGAGTCACGGAGAGCGCCAAGATGAGGGTACTTTCCCTTTCCGCTTTTTCTCGCCTCCGCACAAAATATGCGATTGCCAATAGAGAATCAATAGCGAAAACAGCTTCAAAGCATGGGGGGTGTTGGCGTTGGACTTGGTGAGGGTGCTGGCGTTGGCGTGGATGCCGGTGCAGCAGTTGGTGTTGGCGTTGGCGGTGACACAGGACTTGGTGACGGCGTCGGCATTACAACCGGGCCCTTCAACTCAATAGGGTTACCAAGTACGACAGGTCCATCATCGGCAATGGACCATTCACAGTAACTCCCCAATAAACTACGTTTCGCTGGGCGATATGCGAAGAGCAGTAAACGCATTGCGAAGTGCTGCGGTGCTCGGTAGTGAAGTAAAGCCGGAACGCATCTACGAGACAACGGCAACTACAAGACCAGAGGAGATACAGGAGTTAATAAAAAGGGCGTTAGACGGTAAATTCTTCGATGCGCTGGATAAATTAGAGGATTTGGAGGATAAATGGATTTCAGGTGACGAAATATTAGAAATGAACGGATTCAACTGGATGCACTGATTGCTTCTTTTTGTCTTTCTTCGGGTAAATAAAAAATCTGTGCCTTAAATAAAAGGACATATAAGTATAAATGCTATACCCTTATATAATGAAAAAGATAGAGGCGGTTTTATTCGACCTTGACGGTGTATTGATAAACTCATTCGAATGCTGGTATCAAGCGTTTAATAAGATGTTAAGGGCTTATGAGAAGCAAGAGATGAGCAGGGAAGAGTTTATGCTGAAATGCTGGGGACCCGACCTCGAGCATAACCTGAATGCGCTAAATCTGGATGAAGAAGCTGGAAGATACTGCATGAACGAGCAGTTGCAGTTGATAGAGCTTATAGAGCTATTCCCAGGTGCAAAGGAGATATTGAATCGAGTGAGAGAAGATTATAAACTTAAAGCGGGATTGGTTACGAACACGCCAAAGAAGAACGTTCACAGGATATTAAACCATTTCCAGCTATCCGGCTGTTTTGACGTAGTCGTTACAGGGGATGAGGTGAAGAGGGGAAAGCCAGATGCAGAGATGGTGATAAAGGCATGTGAGCAGTTAAAAACAAAGCCCGAGCATGTGGTACTCGTGGGCGATACAGAAAGCGATTTTATGGCAGGTAAATCCGCAGGTTGTGCCGTTATATGTGTGGGGGAGAAATCAACGGGCGATGCGAGAATAGAAAATCTTTATGAACTGTTCTCTATTTTGGATTAAACCCTTTTTCTTCTTTTTTAAAAAAGTTTATGGGCGAAGTGAAAAAGCGTGTTATGTGATGTCCCAGGGTTTGCGTCCTTTCCGACTTAAATCCCGAGCACCGTGTATAACTAACTGTAAGAATTAAAATGCTATCGGTTCCCACACGATAGATAATTCGGTAGCTCGGGATATAATCCCGAATGCTCTCCAAGTCTGAGAGAGCGGGTTCAGTCCACTCAAGCTTCATTGTGAAAGAAGTCTCTTTTTAACTTCCTCATGAGAGAGAACACGCCCTTCTTCAGCAGCGTTCAAAGCAACTGCTAACTTCTTCTTAACGTATAGTTCATACATAATGTCATCTCACGTTGCATGCTCTGGCAATTTCTCAATGAGCTTCTTTGCTTCTTCCTTAGCGATACGCATGGTTTTTTATTTTCCCCCCCTAAAAAATTATGACGGCAGAGGCTGTCTAACAATTCAAAATAGGGAGAAAAAGAAAGGTAAATAGAGCTTTAAATCCAAAAAGAAGCGAAATTTTTAGTGGCAAAAGCAATTGCGGGACTGCCTCGGCAGTCTATAAAAACTTTTAATTTCTTTTTTTTTGTTGATCATGGTTTAAATATATATGAGATGGTATAATGTTACTAACTTTTGTAGCAAGATGATGAAAAAAATACGAGCATCTGTTCCTGCTAAGGTGATTCTATTTGGAGAGCATTTCGTGGTGTACGGTAAACGAGCGTTAGCTGCAGCTATAAACCGGCGGCTTGTAGTGGAAGCGTCAAGCAGGGAAAGGAGCGGGTATCACGTAAAAATAGCGAATATTCCTACTTTTGGTCTGGAAATGGATTTAGTCACGGGAGAAGAGAAAGCACAGCCATATAAGGACTATGACGCTGCAACAAATGCAATTGCGTATGTCAGGGAATCAATACAGTATCTTGAAGATAAATATGGGATAGGTGGAGAGGGAGTAGAGATAGAAATAAAGTCCGAGATACCGCTTTCTGCCGGGCTGGGCTCTTCAGCAGCTACTTGTGTAGCTACCATCGCAGCACTCAAAGAGTATTTTGACGTAAACGGTGATTTGGACGGGATAAGAGAAGATGCAAACCGTGTCGAACGCAGGGTTCAAGGCGCTGCGAGTCCTATTGATACGGCGATTTCAACGTATGGTGGCTATGTGTTGGTAAAGTCCGGCGAGGTAAAGCGATTGCACTTAGCGGAACTAAATTTGATGGTGGGCTGCATTGGCAGCATACCTTTGAGTATGACTACGAAAAAGTTTTCCGAGATGGGACTAAAGACAAAGAAAATTGTAGAACAGGTTAAGGAGCGAAAAGAAATTTTTAAAGGTATATACGACACTATATTCAATGTTTCTAATGAGATAACGGCGCAGGCAGTTACGGCGATAGAGGAAAGCGATTTTGTGAAATTAGGAGCATTGATGAACATAAATCATGGTTTGCTGGATGCAATAGGCGTGGTTCCGAGACGACTAAGCGAACTCGTGAAACTCTCGCAGGAATTGGGTGCACTGGGTGCAAAAGTAACAGGGGCAGGGGGCTTGGACGAGATGGGTGGTGTCGGCTCTGTTGTGGTCCTGCCGGGTGAGTCCGGTGAGAGGCTAAAAGGAGCGATGGAAATTGCAGGTGCGCTTGTTATGGATGTGAAAACCGGGGAACAAGGGCTGAAGATAGAAGCAGGTTCCGGTTTTTGATTGTATATATTTTCGACCTCCTTATCTATGAAGCGTCCTGAAGCCGATTGCGTATAACGTATTGAGGATATGCGAAGTCGCCGTAGGCGATTTGGGTGGAGTAGACGAAGTCTACGAAACCGCATATCCTCTGTTATACGAAGTTGTACGCGCTATGATTGATTTTTTGCCCATTTAATTATTAATTCATCTAGTTTGTTATCACATGATATTTGATTAATAAGGAATTTTCTTTCTTCCTTAGGCAAAATCGAACATGCAATTAAAAACGACCTCTTAGACCAAATATCCATCAGAGGAAAGTGTTCCTTCAATTCTCTTACCCAATCAGTTGCATCATTTTTATAGGCTGTAATGATTATCTCTCTCTGAAATAATGCAGATATATTTCTGTAGCTTCTTAAGAATTTATCCAAATGATTTAATTCAATTTTTCTATTAAATAATGAATAAATTGACATTTGAAAATATTCATTAGACTTTATTATTTCATTTCCCAATAATTGAATAAGCCTATTTCCTACTTCTGACCATTCAGAATCAGAAAAATTGCTGACAGAAACAAAGTACTGGCAAATCTCACTTATTGTAGGTGTTAATTTATCAAAATAATCAACACAATATTTAATACCAGAAGGGTGTCCTACCTGGGATAATCGCCTAATAAACCATCTCAGCCTAATGTAATCTGGTTTTTCTTGGCTTAGATAATCGCTCAGTATTTTATTTATTGATGCTTCATTGAATTGTTTTAAATCATTTTCTGAAATATCACTTAAATATACCGTCTGATAGGGATTACCTCCTGAATATTTCTTTAAGATATTGAGAATATTCTCTTCCAAATCATTTATTGGCCTATCTTCTATCATTTCAGAACAATATTCTTGAAATTTATCTCTTTCAAGAATTTTTGTCTTTTGATTTTGTAATACAAGTCTTTGTTGCTTATCAAGTATATCCGCAACTTGTAAAATAATCGTTCTTGCTTCTATTTCAGAATCACAAAAGATAATTATATCATCAACATATCGGCAAAATTCGATGCCGCGGGAAACAAGACTATTGTCAACAGGGTTAATTGATATCTCGGCCAGTAGATGTACAGAATGAGGACCGACCGGAATTCCCCTAGAAACTTGAGCTGTTATACCTTTTAATAAATTCATAATCCATTTTAACACTTGATTTGGTAGAACGCATTCTATCAATTGATTTTCAAGAGAGTGATGGTAAATTTGATTATAAAAGTCAGAAATATCAAGGATAACCGTATATGGATAGTCTTTCGATTTTTCGAAGCATTTATTCCAAAATAGATTCCAAGAAAAAGCCGAATCATAGAAATGACCTGAGTTATCTGGAGAGAATCTATAGCTGAAGACTCGATTTTCATGTTTAGGCCTACGTTTCTGTTCTAATAAATCCCCATATTCATAAATAATAGCTGCTAAAAAAATACTATCTAGAGGGTCAAGTTGCGTTGCAATTCGATATGATAAATTATCTTTAGGAACAATAAATCTTCTTGAAGGGCCGGGAGTAACTTGAGCCAAATCTAAGTTTGATAGAAAAGTTATAGCGTCCTCCCCCAATTCAGAAACAACATCAAGCTCTATAGGTCTAGGAAATAAATCCGAATCACTTAATGTTATTAAATGATTTATGGCCCATCCAAATGAATCTGATTCGACTTTCATTTGTTTATTTCTTTCCTCTGTTATATTCTCTCAGTATTAAATTTAAATAGTACAATTTAGTATAACGGTATAGGTGTTTGTGAAGTTGGCGTAAGCCTCTTTGGGCAAGCGTAAGCTTGCCACAAACACCGTGTTAGGCGATGGGCTACCGTCCCAATAAGATAAGAACTGTTCCTAGACTCTGATATGTAAAACCAAAAGTGCTGCACCAAGCAAGCTGGGTGCTTTTAAGTAGGTTCTGCGAGACTTGTCCAATATCTCCTTAACATATTCAAAAAGGCTAAGCAGCCCCTTACCTATCACCTTTTCAGCAAAAAATCTAAGTGGCAAATCAATGCCGAACTGCATCCCAATATGAAGTAGAGAAACAATTCCGAAGATAACCGCCAATAACATCAAGAACGGAAAGACTATAATTAGTTTAAGACACCCTTCGCCTTTTCTGTATTTAGGAGCAAACCTTTGAATACTATTACGCATTATTTCAAGGATTTTAACAATGAACTTCCAAACAAAGAAACCAACTGGGAACAATAAACTAGTAAAGCTAACAGGAAATGTTGCTAATACAATCAAACCTACAACCCAACAACAATTTACGAGCACGAACACAGAAAATTGATTAATCATTGCAACGTAGCTGATATAAACAAATCTATGTTCATGCGTGCTCGTATCGTGTGTTTTTTCAATGAATTCTCTTATGCCAAACGCCTCCAAAGAAATGAGAACTGCACCAATTATATTATAGACCAGGCCTACAATTATGAGAAGGTTTGGTGTAATATGAATAGTCATTTTTAACCTTTTGAATTATTCTGGCTGCCTTTCGCCTAACTTCGGTATATCTGCAATATTTCGCATATCATTCCAATTTGGCGGTATACACGAACTTCGTATATCCTCCCATTTTGGCAGTATATCTGAAGTACTTCGTATATACATCCCTCTGGACGAAAAATTTTTCTCTCCAGAACGTTTCCCGATCATCTCTTTACACCACCTCCTTTCTTATTTTCAAACAACCTATCTAAGGGACTTTTTATTTGACTTAAGTCTTCTTTCCCTATCTTTGCTTTTTCACAGGCTTGCTCAAAAATCGCTTGAACTGTTCTTGTGGTTATATGATTCTCTGGCTTTGCTCCATGAAATAACCATTTCAGTGGTTTGTAGTTCCGTATATACTCGTTCAACCCATCCAAAGCAATGTCTGATAGAATCGTATACCTATCTTTCCACCCTTTATCAGAATCAATTTTCTATCAGTATCAATATCCTCCGGCTTCAACTTCACCACCTCACTTACTCTTAACCCCGCAGAATACATAAGCATTAGGAACGCTTTGTGTTTTGTATCTAAACTTTATAAAAAGAGAAGGGTTGATTAATAAGAAGCACTATCACTAAATTAGTTTATACGATAGCCCTAAAACGATATATTATTACACGAGAAATGCCCAGGGAAGCGGATGAAATAGTAGTAGTTCCAAAGAAGGAATTGGACGAAAAAGAAGAAGTAATAAAATCCTTAGTGGCTAAAGGCCAGAAGATGAAATCTGACTTCTCGAGGTATAAAGAGCGAGTTGAAGATAAAGAGGAAGCAATACGAAGAAAAACATACAGCGAATTAGCCCGTCGACTGCTCAGCGTTGTTGATACACTTGACCGTGCAAAGGATAGTTATAAGACCGATAGTGGTTGTGAGGTTGTAGAAAAAATAGCGGAGGGAACGAGAAGTAACCTGGAAATTACCCTTAACCAATTGCTGAATACATTAGAGGTAAACTCAATTGCACCATCACCCGGCGAGAGGTTCAATGACGAATTGCATACTGCGATTGAAACCACACCAAATGATTTTCTCCCGGATAAGAGCATTGTTTCTTTGGTGAGAAAGGGATACATGTTAAACGGTGAGCTGATCAGACCTGCGGAAGTGGTTATTTCCCGAGGCGGTGAAGCAGGGGAAGAAACGGCAGAGGCAGAAGCCAAGTCCAGGCAAGAAAGTATTTTATCTAAATTTTTGAGAAACGTTGAGTCACGGATATTCAAGCGAAAGTTTAAGGAATTGGAGGAGAGAGAGCATGAATTAAGCAAAAACGAGGTAATGCTTCGCAACTCGGTTAAAGAACTTGATACAAAAGAGGAAGAATTTAAAACGAGAATGGAAGAATGGACGAAAAGAAAAGAGGAGGAAGAATCAAGGATTCATGAATTGGAGCAGCGCAAAGAGGCGTTGATTGACGAGCTTGAAGGGTTAAAAAGACAATTACGCACCACTCATGAGAATTTGAATGCGCTGGATGGTAAAAAGGATAAAGTAGCTATTGAGAGCATTGCTTTGAGCAGATATAACAAAAAGTTATCGGAACAGAAAGAGAAATTGTTAAAAGAGATAGAAGAAATGGAGAGAGCAAGGGAAGCGATAAATGCAGAGCTGAGAGAGATAGAAGAAAGATTAGCAAAGGGCAGTGAAGAGGTATTAAAGATGGAGGAAGAACTGTGGAGAACAAGAGAATCGGCAAATGCAGAATTGAGGGAGATGGAGGAAAGAAAAGCGAAGAGTGCTGAAGAATTATTTGAGGTCGAAGAAGAACTGCAAAAGACAACGGATTTGTTAAATGATGAGCTAAAGGAGAAGGAGGAAAGAGAAGAAGAAAAAGGCAAAGAGCAGTCCTTTATGGAGTTTGAAATGCCTTGTTAGGTGGGTGAGGATAGAATAGATGGAAAAAGACGTAATTGGAATTGATTTTGGCACGACCAATTCGGGTGCGGCGTTCATCGAATTTGATGAGCCAACAATTATAGAGAACAGCGATGGCGAGCCTGTCACGCCTTCGGTAGTATATTTCAAAGAGGATGGAAGCGTGGCAGTAGGGAGTGCGGCAAAGCGGAATATGATTGCAAATCCGGAGCGCACCGTAAAGTCAATCAAGAGGTATATGGGCACTGACCATCCGATACAAATAGGTAGGGAGTCTTACCCACCCGAGTATATAGGGGCACAAATAATAAAAAAACTCGTTCAGGACGCCGGGGAGCAAGTTGGGACTTCTTTTACTGACGCCATAATAACCGTGCCCGCATATTTCATGGACCCGCAGCGGCAGGCGGTTAAGGATGCAGGCGAGATTGCAGGCTTGAACGTGCTTGGAATATTAAACGAGCCAACGGCAGCCGCGCTGGCTTTTGGGTTCGAGGAAGAAGAATAGCGAAGGATCCTCGTCTACGATTTCGGTGGTGGTACGTTTGACGTTTCGGTTCTCACCATAGGAGGCGGTTTTTTCGACGTTGACGCGACAAGTGGCGATAATCACTTGGGTGGCGACGACATAGATGCACGAATCGAGGAGTTCTTACTGGATAAAATAAAAGAGAAGCATAAAATCGACCTGAGAAAGAAGCGCGAAGCGAATAGGGGGGGGGTGCTTCAGTCGCTGAGAGAAGAAGCGGAGCGGGTGAAGATAGAGCTGTCGAGCAAAGAAAGTGCAACGGTTAATTTGCCTTTTGTTGGCAAGGGTAAACGAGGCGCACCAATTGGATTCAGTTATGTGCTTTCGAGGCGTGAATTTGACGGATTAATTGTGGATTTCGTTGAACGGACAAGGAAACCGATGGAACAGGCGCTTAACGATGCCGCGCTTTCCCCTGGAGATATTGATGATATACTTCTGGTTGGCGGAACCACGTACATACCCGCAGTAAAGGAGTTTGTGCGTGAGTTCTTTGGCAAAGAGCCGGAGCATAAAGTGAACCCGATAGAAGTAGTTGCGCTTGGAGCGGCGGTTGCCACCCTGAAAGAAGGCATAAAGGAGAAGGAGACATCGGGAAAAATAAGGAGACCAGTAGAAATAAGTGACGTCATCTCTCGCTCGCTCGGTGTTTTGACCTCTGACGGGACGGTTCCAAAGATCATTACCCGGAATACAAAGATTCCCATCAGGCAAACGAAGTTATATACAAATCAGTGGGACTACATGGATGAGGGAAGGATTGCAGTTTACCAGGGAGAAAGCATGTATCCGGAAGAAGAGGGCTTTTTGGGCGAGTTCTGGTTTGAAATAGAGCCGAAACCTGCGGGCGAGTCAAAAATAGACATCTCGTTTGGGATAGGGGAGGAATTTGGCATTTTGCACGTAACTGCGCATGATCACGACTCGGGCAATGTACGGAAGGTAAAAATGGAAGCAGTTGGCAGGCTCACAAAGAAGGAAAAGAACAGGTGGATGAATAAAATGCTGAATATGCATGCGATTAAGGTACAAGTCGTGAACGTGGAAACGGAAGATACGCTCAGCTACTATCTCAATCCAAATGCGCATATTAGAGACGTAAGGAAGGACCTGATGGTAAAAGGCATTTTAAGCAAAGAAATGGGCATTTTTTACAGGGATGATGAACTTGACGATGAACAGCGAGTTAAAGATACAGAGATTAAGGATGGCTCAGGGCTGGAGTTAAGGCAAAAGCAAAAGTAAAGGAGTGAAATGGCGGAAGAGAAGAAAGCGTATGACGATTGGATGCAACTTCACGTATGTGACGACCCCTACTGGAAAGTTCCCACTCGATACATGGACCGGTCGAGGGTGGGGGGGCAGGAAAGGAAGCTCGATAAGTTTGACCGACTCTACCCTGGATGCGTAGACGACCTGTACAAGGGGCTGCCGACCTATTACGGGGGGCTCTGCGTATCGAAAAACGACTCGCAAGATGCGATTGAAAAGGCGTATGAACGAAAGAAGAAGAGCTCGATTTATCCCGAAGAGGTGATTGAAAGGGCATACGAGATGCTGAGTGACAAGGGAAAGCGCTCTGCTTACGATGAGATCATACGCGTTTTTACGAAAGTCCTGCTGGCATTCACTGCAAGTGAGAAGCGAGAAATAATAGAGGGCCACGCGGATTGGTTAGAAAGGGAAAAGAAGCGTGATACAATGGAGTACATCATGGAAAATCGTGGTGCATGGTTTTACCTTTTCTCTCGTGGCGCACCCACATTTTATAAACTCCTGGGTGTGGACAGGGCGAAACTAAAAGAGGGGGAAGAAGTAAAATGCAAAAAGAAGAACGTGGACCCCAGATTAGCAGAAGAGATTTGTAAAACACTGAATAATCTACAGTTGAGGTTTGAATACGATTTCGTGTTTGATGAGCTGAGTAGATTTTTTGATGCGAACCCTTTCGCGGATGAACTCTTACAGGGGCTGCTGAGTCGTGGGGCGTCCCACAGAAGAAAAAAAGCGTTTTTGAAGGGCAGAGATGCGGCGTATTTAATGGTGCTCAAATATCAGAATTACTTAAAGAGGTACGGGGAGATTATGGACGATCATCTGGATTGGCAGGAATATACGGGAGATAAAACGTTTTACAGCGTGTTAAACATTGATGCGAGTTTGATTCCAGCGGATAAACGAGAGGCAGAGAGTTTTATCAGAAATGCATACCGGGATAAAGAGAGAACGGAAGAGGTTAATCTTGCGTACAGCGTTTTAAAGAATTCTCGACTGCGAGAGGACTACGACTGGCTGTTAAAACACGGGAAGTGGCTGAGTAAGATGCACAAATTGGATATGGAAAAGGCAGGCAAGGCGCAAATAAATGCGGTGATGGAAATGGCGGATGCCGCGGTTATGGATGTGCAAGAAAGTTTGGCAAGGAAATAAATTGTTGACACAGATTAACGCTTGTGGGCTCTGCCCACATTCCCGCAAGCCCTGAAAGGGCTTAATTAACACAGATGGATGATAAAAAACAACAATGTTAAACTTAAATTTAAATTTAAAGAAGTCCGTGCCGTGTAAATCCTCGTCTTAAATAGAAGGGAAATATACTTTATATACAATAAAAAACAAAAACCAATAGTTTTATATAATAAAGACACAATGAAAATAGCTTTTTACCATCGAAATGTGTGCGGAGGGATAAAGACACACGTTGATGCACTTTCTTATGAATTTGAACGGTTAGGGCATGAAGTAAAGAATATTGACCAGTACTCTCTTGGCTCTTACATGCTGGGCAATCCTTCTGGTGGTATTTCTTATGGTTTTGACTTTGGCTTCTCATTAAAAAAGATAAAACGCGAGGTAGAAGATTGTGATATTTTCCATATACACCATGCAGCTACGTCATCAGAGTTTTTCCTGCCTTTTTCTTCTATTTGCTCCGAGTTAAATATCGTCAATACGTTTCATATTGCCGCAGGAGATGGTCTGAGCGGAGAGTTGGCAAAAGCCCTTATCGGCGCTCTTGCTTCCTTATACGCAGGACGTTCAAAGAAATTTATCTCGGTAAGCGAAGAGATAGCAGCTGATATTCGCAGATACACGCAGGGATATGGAGATAATGGCAACGGAACAGAAACGGTGGTCATACCAAATGGAGTTGATATAAATCGCTTTTATCCGCATGCACCGGAACAAGAGGAAAAAGGAAATTGGGAAAGAGAGAACGAGAAAGGCGTATGTATCGGCTATCTCGGGCGATTATCAACAGAAAAGAACCTAATAGCCATGATAAAGGCAGTGAAGGCATTAAAATCGGATAAAATCCGTCTGAAGATTGCAGGAGATGGACCGTTATACGATAAGATAAAAAAGAAGGAAGGGGAAAAAATAGAGGTGTTAGGATATGTCGAAGATGCTCCTGCGTTCTATCGAAATCTGGACGTTTTTTTGCTGCCTTCTAAACTTGAAGCGCAGCCAATAGCGTTGCTCGAAGCGATGGCGTCAGGATTGCCTGTAATTGCTACTGATGTAGGGGACAATAAATATTTCGTCCGTGGAAATGGTATCCTATGTGGCACAACAGCGAAGGAAATAGGAGCTGCGATAAAACAGATGCTAAAAGAGGATATGGAGAAGATGGGCATTAAATCGAGGAAAATAGTCGAGCGCGACTATACGTGGGACAAGATAGCAAAGAGGACGCTGGAAGTGTATAAAAGTGTGATTACATCTCAACAAGCTTTTTAAAAACATTTTTAAGTGGTATATTACGAAATATAGATGGATAAGATGATTATCCTTTCAGGCGGCACGGGAACACCAAAGCTGTTGGTGGGACTGAAACGAGTGTTCGAGGAGGAAGAAGAAGAAGAGCTGAATATAATCGTTAACACTGCCGAAGACGTGTGGATTTCAGGTAATTTAGTTTGTCCCGATATAGACTCGGTACTTTATGCATTAGCGGGTGTAATAGACGAGCAAAAATGGTGGGGCATCCGTGATGACGGCTTTGTTACGCATACCGCATTGAAAAAGTTAAATCACGATGAGCGGCTTATGCTCGGTGATAGAGACCGAGCAACGCATATAACCAGGTCAGAGCTGTTAAGGCAGGGGAAGCGTCTGACCGATGCGACTACTCTGCTCGCAAGGAGTTTCGGCATTGCAGCTAAAATAAAGATACTACCGATGACTGATGACCCCGGAGCAGTAAGCACGCGGATACACACGCCGGAAGGCGAACTGCACTTTCAGGATTTCTGGGTATCGAAGAAGGGAGAACCAGAAGTTTCAGATGTCTCTTTTGACGGTATAGAAGACGTAAAACCATCAGAAGAAGTTATGAACGTGCTGGAGTCCGGGTCAGAAGAAGTTGTGCTGATAGGACCGAGTAATCCGATAACGAGCATAGGACCTATTTTGAGTTTGGAAGGAGTGAGAGAGCAGTTAAAGCGTAAAAAAGTGGTGGCGATTTCACCAATCGTGGGCAATGAGCCAGTAAGCGGACCTGCGGGAAAATTCATGCGAGCAAAAGGGTTTGAGGTATCGCCTTACGGGGTATTCAAATGTTACGAGGACTTTTTAGACGTGCTTATCATAGATACGGGAGACGAATGCCGGGTGGAGGATAAAGAACTGAAAGTGCTCAAAACAGACATTATGATACGAAACGATACGGATAGTGAAAAATTAGGGATGTTCCTCCAGGATTCTTTACTTTAGGCGACATGTAAATGTAAAAACAGGCACTATCTAAAAATCAAGTCTGTTGACAAGAAGTTGCATCGCGGATTGCCCTTGTGGCTACCCCTTCCATTCAGGGTAATCCTACTGCGGAACACGCGGGGGGTAACGCTTGCGTGGTATGCTCGCAGGACAATGTGGGAAATCTGAGAACCCAGCTCAGACCAACTGCCAGGATAAGAACGCTATGAAGAGTGTAATGCGAACCATTGTAAAAGTCGTAATTTAGGATAAGCGAAATTGGGTTGATACGCTTAGACCAAAAGGTGCGGAATCCGACCATAA
>QBUL01000180.1:0-4844 GCA_013180605.1 Candidatus Methanophagaceae archaeon GoMg1
TCGTGGATGCCACGCAGCTGAACGAGCAGGAGATACAGCGAAAAATGAGATACTTCATTGAGAACGGTGCGGACATTATTGATATTGGCGTTCACATCGGAGCAAAGCAGGGAGAAGTAAAAAAAGCGGTAAAAGCAGCTCGGGCTTTTGCACCCGACATCCCTATTTCTGTTGATACCCTGGATGCAGAACTGATACGTGCAGGCATAGAAACCGGTGCGGATATGGTGCTCAGCGTGAACAAAGGAAACATTGCGAAAGTGGGAGACGAGATAGGGAGAAATAAGATAGCAGCAGTTGTAATTCCCGATTTTGACGCATCGGACAAAAACGACAGTTTAGTTGCAAACGTGAAAATGGCGGAGGAGCATGGCATAAAGCGCATAATCGCAGACCCCGTGTTGAATGCTGTCGGATACGGAATTGCAGAATCATTATACAATTATTATCTGTTCAGACAGCACGATAAGAACACAGGCATACCTCTTTTCTTTGGCGTTGGAAACGTCACGGAGCTGATGGATGCGGATTCTGTAGGCATGAATGCAACCTTAGCGGGTATAGCCTCTGAATTGAGTGCGGACATTCTTTTTACGCCTGAATACAGTGATAAAGCGAGGGGAAGTATAAGGGAGTTGAGGATAGCGTCAGAGATGATGGCACTCGCAAAAGCACGTAAAAGCAGCCCTAAGGACCTTGGGCTCACGCTATTGATATTGAAAGAGAAGCGAAGAAAACCCGTCGTCCAACTTCAAAATAGAGATATAAGTAAGGATAAAGATACAGATTCAGATTCAAAACTTGTGGTTGCAAAAGGGGATACGAAGTGGAGACTTGACCCAAAAGGATGCTTTAGAATCGGTATTTGTGAAGTTGAAACGGGTGATGAAGGAGATAGCGATATAGATAGAGATAGCGATAGAAAAATATATGCGGAACATGTGCCTACCGGGAAGCGAATAGTAGGGGAAACGGCAAAGGAGGTAATGGATACGATCTTACGTTTGGGTATGGTTTCAATGCTTGAGCATGCATCGTATTTGAGTATCGAATTGACAAATGCCGAGCTCGCACTGCGATTGAATAGAGGTTATGAACAGGACGAGGAGCTGTTTTATAGTCATTCCGAAAAGTATTAACCACCCGATTACACATCGTGGGCTCTGCCCACGTCCCCGCAAACCCTGAAAGGGCGTATTTCACGAGATTTGTTATTACCTATTTGGGTCATAGTTACTATTCAAATCGGAAGTTATTTATAATTCCTATTCACCTTTGCGCAAATAGAGTGTGGACATGAAAAATGGATGAGGAGGAGATAAGAAGATTGACGAGGGAATTGATGAGGTTGCTTCAGAATATTTCCGATTCGGGATTTGAAGAAGGAGAAATGGAGAGAAGGTTTAGTGATACAAAGCGTGAGTTGGGCTCGTGGTTTATTGACGGCTATCCGCTTTACCAAGCTTCATAACACTTTTCCTTTTTTAAAAAAAAGAAAACCTGTGCTAAAAGAAAAAAAATAGTTTCTTTCCGTCTGTGCGGGGTAAAACGGGGTGCGAGAAGAGATATGGGTAAACAATGATATTCAGAGCATTGAGTAGTAAAACGAGAATAGAGATGGCGAAGCTTTTGATGAAGAGTGATTATCATGTATCAGGGTTGGCAAGAGCACTAAGTATATCCGTGCCTGTTGCGGCGAAGCACGTAAGGATTTTAGAGGATGCGGAGCTGGTAGAGAGTAAAATATTTGGTAGGACGCACGTATTAAGAGTGAATAAGGAGAAGCTGTATGAAGCGATGGATGCTTTTGGCGAGGAATACGGAATAGAAGTTCAAAAAGGAGCGAGTATAATAGAGGTATTAAAGGAAGTTGCAGGTGTGGGGATAAACAAAATGGGTGACAAGGAGTTTCTTGTATCAATAGACGATGAAGAGGGATTTTATGTATATGAAGTGGATGGGGAATTACCTGATACACCTATTAACGAATACAAGATGGAGAAGGATGGAGAGATAGAAATAAAGCGATTGATTCCTGTTCTCAAGAAGAGAGTGAAGGTGAAAATAAAGGATGGTGCGTAGCCGTTTATACAACTCCCGATGACTTTCTGAAATGGTGAAATTGTTGAGGATAGAGGGGGTCGGTCGTGTGGGGGGATGCACAAACATAGCGGATGAAAACCCCTTAATATGCCTTACCGTGATGAACAAGCCTATCGAAGATGATAACACCTTTCTCGACCTTGAAGAGCAGAACAAAACTTCCAATGTGAACACGCTTGTAATTGCTCATACCTCGCCGGAGATTTTTAAAATGGTGGAGGGTGGTTTCGTTACAATCAGAAATCTGGTTGATCTTCCTTTGAACTCTTCTGAACAAGGTAATATCCTTCTTCTTGAGTTTTGTCATCGTTTGCTTGAGTTCATCCGGGATGCTAATCTTCATAATTCATCGCACCATTTATTGAACTCCTCTGAAGTTATCGGTTTTCTTTTACCTGATTTGAGCTCCTTTAATACTTCTTCAGTAGAAGAGACAACCTCCTCAGCCAGAGACACTTTAACCTCTCTATTATCATCGGCTGCTATTTCGGATATTTCGGCAACCTTCCTTTTCAATTCCAGTTCTTCAATATCATCCAATCTTTCTGAAATGGCTTTTGCTGCTACCGAAGACCAGTCAACCCACAATATTTTAGACATCCGCTCCTTCAATTTCTCTGGAACCTTAACAACTAGCTCATCCATTCCTATCACCTATAACCATATATACCAATCCTGCGTATATAAATACGTTCCATTGTTCCGAAAAGACTTTTTTTTTTCCCCTTTGAAAAGAGCATTATAAATATCCCTCCCAAGCATATAAAAAGGTTATTGTTACCCGTTTGCATTATAACTGTCATCTAAAAATTAAAAATAGAAAGTTTTATATATGCCTAACCCGCCATCTGTTCATAAAAAATGGAGTGAAAAAAGAATGAAAAGATTATCTTTTGTTGATATTGGAAATGTAAGACTTTGCGCATTGCTATTAGTCAGTGTTTTGTTAATGGCAGTGCCGGCGTTAGCAATGGCAGAAGAAGGTGGAAATTATCCTATGCTTCAATACGATGCACAAAGGACCGGAAACGTGAGTGGGATAGCGCCAGAAACTGACACTTTATTATGGCAGTCAAACGAAAAAACAGCAGGATGCATAGAAGCAGGACCAATTGTTTCCGATGGCAAAGTTTACATATCTACCTGGTGGTCTGCCGGAATGGGAGTTGAAGGAAATGCAGTTGATGCACTTTATTGCCTTGATGAGGACACTGGTGAGGTGATTTGGAATAACACAGAAGTCTATGGCGCATCTACGGCGGCAATAGCAGAAGGGAAGTTATTTGTAGGAACGCATAGAGGGAACATAACATGCGTTGACGCAACAAGTGGGGCAATACTGTGGAGTAAGAAGATAGAAGAAGAATTCTGGGGTGGCGTTACATCTTCTCCGCTGGTGTTTGGTGATGAGGTTTATGTGTTAAGTGTCTCAAACGGAACGCTTCATGCTTTTTCTTTTGGAGGGACAGAACTTTGGAATTTCTCCTCCGGTGGAGAGATATTCTGCTATTCATCACCTTCTGCTTATGACAATAAAATATTCTTCGCAGGGAACGATTCAGGGCAACATGCTTTATATTGTCTCGACTTGAACACGAGAGGAGAGGTTTGGAAATTCACGACGGAAACAGAAATAAGAGGTTCTCCTACGATTTGGGGCGAAGAAGGTATGGTCTTCTTTACTACTAAATATGTATACGGAAAGGCACGCAAGCTTTATGTTGTTGATATAACAACAGGGGAAGAGATTTGGAATGTAACCCATTATTCAAGCTGGGCTTCTCCTGCTTTGAGTAATGGAAAACTATATATTGGCGGTTCTGCTGTCGACACCGCCTTCTATTGTTACGATGCAGGAGATGGCACTTTGATATGGGAGAATGAGGAGATGGAAGGGGCAATAGATTCATCACCTGTTGTTGCTGACGGAAAAGTCTATTTTGGAACAAATGAAGTTGATGGTACGGTATATGCACTGGATGCAAACAGCGGTTCAATAATTTGGGACTATACGCTTTATGTTCCATCTGAATTTGGAGGCGGGTATAATATAGCGTCGCCTCCTGCTATTTCTGATCGAACCTTGTTCATAGGAGTTGACAATGTGGGAGTTCTTGCGTTTAGATACTCTGTCTTCTGGGGTGGGGACGTAACACTGATAGAAAATACTACGGTCAATGTGACTGCGTACAACAGCGGTGAAAGTTACGCGATAAATCAAACAACTGCGTTAGGTGCGCTTGACGCCGCTGCGGACGCCGGCGAGTTCAATTACACGGTAAGTGACGAATGGTATACGAGTTATGGATCATTCTTACTCACGAGTATCGCGGGAATAGAGAACGAGCCATGGCCGGGTGATACGTGGTATATCTACATCAATAATGAGAGCGCACCATATGGACTGGGTCTGAATACGGTTGAGAATGGGGACACAGTGAGTTTCTTCTATGGCGAATATGGCATACCGGATAACGCTTCGATGGTGATACGAATTCATGTCCACGTACAGAGTCCAGCCTTCTGGGAAGGAGAAGTAACCCTAACGGAAAACACTACGTTTAACGTGACTGCGCACAACAGCGGCGAAAGCTACGAGATAAATCAAACAACTGCATTAGGTGCGCTTGATGCCGCTGCGGAAGTAGGCGGGTTCAATTACACGGTAAACGACGAATGGTATGCGAGCTGGGGCTCTTTAATGGTTGATTCCATTGCGGGCAAGGAAAACGACCCTGTCA
>QBUL01000180.1:4898-39398 GCA_013180605.1 Candidatus Methanophagaceae archaeon GoMg1
TAGGTGTGAACCTGTATGAAGTAGAAGATGGTGATGTCGTAACCTACTATTATGGTAGAATGAGCACGGCACCCGATAACTCCCCGATGGTGATACGAATTCATGTCCAGAGTCCTGTGTCGATAAACGAAACAGAGTACCGGAAGATGATACCTCAGCCAGTTAACGTCAATAAAATCCACTATAAGTTTAAAGTAGTGGATGAGGAGTGGGTAGCCATATGGACCAATGAGATACTGTATGTGCAGGAGAAGACGAAGTATTCGATTGCGATATACTTAGATAGGGAGGGATATGTGACGAGCGTGGATTTCGAGCGATGGGGTTTCCCAACAACAGAGATTCCGTATGACCTTGCAGTTCGATCATTGGATAAGTTACACCCGTAATGATTGAGAGAACAGACCCGAATGATCCAAATGACTATCCGGGTGCAGTAGCCACAACGCCAACGTCAAGTCCCATGCCCACACTAAAATCAACAGCAACGCCTACAATACCGCCAACAGTAGCACCAACAACTGCTTGCAATGGCATATCTGGCGCTGAGAAGGAAGAGAAAGTAAAAGCAAAACAAAAAAGAGGGGGAAACGATGAGAAGGAGCGGAAGCGTGAATGTATGTGCATTGTTATTAGCGAGTGTTTTGTTAATAGCAGTGCTGTCTCTTATCTCCATCTCAATCGCCTGTGCAAGTAGCTACATTACTCCCAGGAACAGCGTGACAGAAGACGCATCCGATAAGTTTTCCGTAGATATTTGTATGGATGAGAGCAAAGAGGTGGAATTCGGCGTTTCTTCCGGTTTGATTTATGAATGGACATGGTCAGTGAATGAAGAAGCAATAAAAGAATCCGAAGGAGAAAGCTCAAATTTATCTTATGTATTTGAAGATTACGGCATTTATAACGTCTGCGTTGTGGGAGAAGGAGAAACAGTCCAGACATGTTGGAACGTTACGGTTTCGCTAGTAATAGGAGAAGAAAACGATGTTCGTGAGTTAGATGGTCTTGAAGATTACGCTTTCCAAATTTCAAAAAGACCTGAAAGAATCATTTCTATGGCGCCGAGTTGCACAGAGATATTATTTGCCGTAGGAGCTGGTGATAGTGTCGTCGGGGTTACGGAATACTGTAATTACCCCCCTGAAGTAGAAGAGAAGAAGGAAAAAGGAGAAATAGAAGAGATAGGAGGTTATTCAACACCAAGCTTAGAGAAAATCGTGAATTTAGAGCCGGACTTGATAGTTTCTGCCTATGGAAACCCATCAGAGCTTTTATACTGGTTAGTAGACAAAGAGGAACATCCAGGCATTGAATATCCGGTTTATGCACAAAATCCAAAGAACATTGAAGATATATTTTCACATATAAAAACAACCGCGGCGATAACGAGAAGAGGGGATAACGCCATTTCATTGCTTAACTCACTCGAAGAAAGAATGAAACGTATAACCGAGAAAGTAAAATCATTGGAAGAGGAGCAGAGACCGAACGTATTCTACACCTGCGGCGATTTCTGGACGCCGGGAAATGATACGTTCATAAATGACGTTATCAGTGCTGCGGGAGGTAAAAGCACTGCTGCCGGCTATGGTTCTGGATATTTCCAAATACGTCCTGATAACCTCGTTGAGGAGAATCCACAGGTGATTATCTGTCCATCAGAAAATGCACGTGAGCAAATACTGAACGATGAACAGTTGAGAGAGCTAAATGGAGTGAAATACGGCAGAATTCACGTAATCAACGACAATGTAATATGCAGACCTGGTCCGAGGATAGTAGATGCCGTTGAAACCGTTTACGGATACTTATCTGCGCTGCTTGAACCGGCTAAGACGTATCCAATGTTACAATACAATGCACAAAGGACAGGAAATGTTCCTGGAAAAGGACCTGTGACATCAAATCTCTTGTGGCAATCTCCTAATGAAACGCATGGCTGCATACAGGCAGGACCGGTTATTCATGATGGCAAGGTGTACGTAGAGACGTGGTATTCAGGTATGGGAGGAGCGGATCCCGATGAAACCAATGCTCTTTTCTGCTTGGACGAAGACACGGGTGAAATATTATGGATGAACAAAGGCGTTTATGGTGCCTCTACGGCGGCAATAGCAGACGGGAAATTATTTGTAGGAGCGAGGAATGGAAACATAACGTGTGTTAATGGGACAGATGGAGGAATATTATGGAGTAAGAAGATAGAAGAGAGCCCAGCATGGTATGGAGTTGCATCTTCTCCACTTGTGTTCAATGAGCTGGTATATATATTGAGCTTCTCTGATGGCACGCTTCATACTTTCTCTTTTGATGGAACAGAGCTTTGGAATTACTCCACGGGGGGGGAAATATTCTGCTATTCCTCGCCTTCCGCTTATGGCAACAAAATATTCTTCGCCGGTAATTCGGGCGAGCATGCCTTACATTGCGTAGACTTAAACACGAGAGAAGAGGTTTGGAATTTCACAACGAAAACGGAGATAAGGGGCTCTCCTACTATTTGGAGCGAAGAAGGCATGGTTTTCTTTACTACTAAATATATACCTACAAAGAAATATGGGATTTACGCTGTTAATATAACCACGGGCGAGGAAATTTGGCATAAGAAGCATAAATCAAGTTGGGCTTCTCCTGCTTTGAGCAATGGCAAACTATTCATCGGTGGCTCGAGTGCTGACACCACATTCTATTGTTACGATGCAAAGAAAGGCGCTTTAATATGGAAGAATGAGGATATGGAAGGAGCGATACAGTCGTCACCGGTTGTTGTCGGTGGGAAAGTGTATTTGGGAACGAGTGAGGTTGATGGAAAGGTATATGCATTGGATGCAAACAGCGGATCAATCATTTGGAACTATACGCTTTATACTCCTCCAGGATTTGGAGGGGGATATAATGTAGCGTCACATCCGGCTATTTCTAACCGCACCTTGTTTATAGGAGTGGACAACATAGGTGTTCTTGCGTTTAGAGACCTCAGCACAATATGTGATACCACTGCTCCAGAAAATCCTTATTACAGCATCTCTGGCATCCATCGTAGAAATATAACGCCATCGCATGACGTTTACGCAACCAGGTTAAAATGAAAGAAAAGAAGAAGGTTTTCTCTTTATGGAATGGTGGAAAGAATAGCAGTTTAGCATGTTATAAAAAAGGGTTATTTGTCGCATTTTCTGTATTATTGGTTTTAATCTCTCTTTGGGGAACATGTGGGGGTAGCAAAATCGCCCTATGGAACAGCGTGACAGGCGATGCATCTGATAGTTTTTCAGTGGATATTCATATAGACGAGAGCAAGGAGGTGGAATTCACCGTTTCTCCTGATTCGGTTTATGAATGGACATGGTCAGTTAATAGCGAAGAAGTAAAAGAATCCGAAGGAGAAAGCTCAGACTTATCTTATACATTTGGAGAACACGGCATTTATAACGTCAGTGTCGTAGGGGAAGGGGAAAATGGGACTGAATGTGAATGTTGGAACGTTACGGTTTGGCTGGCAATAGAAGAGGAAAACGATGTCCGGGAGTTAGACGGGCTTGAGAATTATCATTTACGGATTCCAAAAAAGCCGGAGCGAATTGTTTCTATGGCGCCGAGCGCTACGGAAATACTTTTTGCCGTAGGAGCTGGCGACAGTGTCGTCGGCGTTACAAGCTTTTGCAATTATCCCCCTGAGGTAGCGGATAAGGTAAATAACGGGGAAATAGAGGTGATAGGCGGATATTCAACGCCAAGCAAAGAGAAAATCGTGAATTTAGAGCCGGATTTAATTGTCAGTGCTTATGGAAATCCGGCGGATATTATATATTGGTTAATAGACAAGGAGGAACATCCCGGCATTGAATATCCGGTTTATGCACAGCATCCGAAAAATTTCGATGAGATATTTACTCATATAAAAATCACAGGAGCGATAACGAAATGCGAGGATGAGGCATCTTCTCTTGTGAATGAGCTAAAGGAGAAATTGAACGCGATAGAGGAAAAAACAGAATTATTAGAGGAGGAACAGAGACCACGAGTATATTATGCCATGGGGAGTCTTTTCATGACTACTGGAGAAGGTACATTTCAACACGATATTATTAAGACGGCAGGAGGGAAAAATATAGCCGCAGAATATCTTCCTTCATGGGGTCCATTTAGTATCGAGCATATCGTAGAAGAAGACCCCCAGATTATCATTTACAGCAGCCACGGCAGCGAGTCTCTTGTACCCGAGCAAATAAAGAGTGCTGAACTGAAAACCGTAGATGCGATAAAAAACAATCGAATATACCCAATTAATGAAAATATAGTGTCAAGGCCAGGTCCGAGAGTGGTAGACGCAGTGGAAAGAGTTCATGGGAATCTATCCGGGCTTTTTAATATTCCCGGTGAAGGAAGCACAAAGATAAAAGGTGCTTACTTTGACGTTCCTTTCATGAATTTAGAGATTTCAACGAAGGGAGATAAAAATCGTGCATTAAGGTGCAATATCACAAAAATTGAAGAAACAGAAGTGCAGAAGAAACTGCCAATAGGAAAAGAAGTTGATTTTGGCAAGAATTTTACCATCAAGGTGGAAGCAGAGAAGGATTTAGAAGAAAGATGGGGCATTGGTTTTTATAACGTGAATGAAGAAAGTTGGGAAGTTTATGAGGTCGTTGAGGAAGAGGGAGACGGCTATGGCGACGACGAAGATGGTGACCGTTCATCGTATGAAAAGGAAAAGAAGGCTATAAAAGCAGGTGAAGAAAGGACGATAGAATTAGACGATGAATGCGTGATTAACATCACAATAAAAGCAAAAGAAGATAAAGATGTGGAATTCACGAATATCTCTGTGAATGTATCAAAAGAGCTGAGCATCTCCCGCCCTCCTGCAATAGTTTATAGATATTTTAATATCACTGCGGACAATCTAACTGGAAGCGTGGAATGGCTGAAGCTGAACTTCAGCGTGAACGAATCATGGATAGCTGCCAATGCTGATAATAATACGACTGCAATCTCACTGTTCTGCTATGACTACATCAACGATACATGGGCTGAACTGAGTACAAGTGAAATAGGTGAAAGAGATAGCAAAGTCTATTACACAGCGACAAAAACATCCTTTGGAACATTTGCAATTTGCGCCCCGTTAAAGTTAGAGAGTGAGCAATCTCAATTACCTGCGCCTGAGGTCGAAGTAACGCCTTCGCAGACATCTATGCCTGCACAAGGCACGCCTATACCTACCTCTACACCTACACCAAAGCCATCACCAACAGAAACGTCAGAAACATCAGGATTTGAAGCGGTGTTAGCGGTTGTTGGACTGCTTGCGGTAATGTATCTTTTGAGAAGAAAAGAGAAATGAACGAAATGGAGATAACAAGATTGATGAATGACCTGAGGAGGCTACTTCAGAATATGTCTGAATTTGAAGGAGGCAAAGGAGAAATAGAGGAAAGGCTTGAGGAGATAAAAAGTGAGTTGGGTTCGTGGTTTATTGACGGCTATCTGCCTTATCAGGCGCCCTAACACTTTCTTTCTAAAGAAAGAACCTATACTAAGAAAGGAGAAAACACATCTATGAATATTTACCATATAAGCTACACATCAAAATTTGTAGGTGAAAGGATGGCAATGCTGTCGTTTAAAGGCTGTAACTTCGATTGCATTGGCTGTATCCGGAAGAGAAACGAATGCGACATCTATGCGG
The DNA here is from genome assembly GCA_013180605.1 of Candidatus Methanophagaceae archaeon GoMg1. Lineage (GTDB taxonomy): Archaea > Halobacteriota > Syntropharchaeia > Alkanophagales > Methanospirareceae > QEXZ01. The sequence goes on from QBUL01000180.1 coordinate 10,594, forward strand.
AGGAAAGGCGATACATTGATTGGACTTTTGAAAATATAGTAAAGGAATTAGAGGAGTTAAATCCACACAGGATATATCTTGGCGGATACGAACCTACACTCGACCCGGATTTAATAAGGACAATCGAAAATCTCTCAAAACTTGATGCTCATATCGTGTTAATGACAAATGGAAGCAAAATAGACGATGGATATGCGATAGAATTGAAAGAAGCGGGGGTAAACGAAGTTATTGTCGGTGTAAAGGCATTCGATAGGAAAAAGCATCTTTATTACACAAAAAGAAGCAACGAGGAGGTGCTGAATGCGATAAAGAATCTGGCAGCGATAGAGGACGCTTATTTCAGACTGCAGGTAGAGACGATTTTGCTTCCAGAAATAAATGACCCGGGGGACATAGAAGAACTGGCAATTTTCATCTCGCAGATAAATCCAACCATTTCTCTCTTCATCGAGCCTTGGATACCTATGGAGGGGGTGGAGTTTGAAGAACCCAAGAAGGTAGATTTAATTGATGCGGTTTCAAGAGCGATGAGGCATCTATACGTCGTATCCTACCACCCTTTGTATTCCGAGATAAAAGAGATACGGAAAACGCCAAGGAAGGCGAAATTTATTGAATTTCTACCAGATTAAAAAAAAATAAATCGTTAACACAGATTAACACAAACCTTTCTTTCAAAAAGAAAGCTTTACCAAAGAAATTTATTTTTCTTTTTTTGAAAAAGAAAAAGTGTTGCGTAAATCAGTGTAAATCCGTATCTTAAATAGAAAGGGGGTTATAGGTTATAAACAAGAACAAGGATGGTAAAACCAAAAACAGCATATTTAAAAAAATTTATCCACTGGAAAATGGTTATGGTCTATTTAATTGCAATTTTAGGCGTGAGTGTCGTGCTGACAACGGCAATCGGTCCTGTTTATGTGCCGCCGCTGGAAATAGTATCTTTATTGGGAAGCAAACTCCATCTCTGCGAGGCTGCTTCTATTCCGCATAAGTATGAGGTAATAATCTTCCAGATAAGACTGCCGAGGATATTTTTGGGGTTATTGGTTGGTCTTTCACTGGCAACCGCGGGGACAACGCTGCAAGGATTGTTTAAGAATCCTATGGCAGACCCGTATATAATAGGAATAGCTTCGGGGGCTGCAGTTGGTGCTGTCTTTTCAATGTTGATGCTCCCAAGCTTCTTATTCATTTACACCAGACCGTTCATGGCTTTCTTAGGTGCCATGTTCACCACTTTTTTAGTCTATAACATTGCGAAGGTGGGAAGAAGAATTCCTGTAGATACCTTATTGCTCACGGGAATAGCGATTTCGCTATTCTTAGGCGCTGTTTTATCTTTCATGATGTTTGTGGCAGAGGATTTACACAGCATTTTTTTCTGGTTGATGGGCGGATTCTGGCTCGCCAACTGGACACAGGTGAAAATAACCGTTTTGCCTGTATTCGTTTCTTTCTTTTTGATTTATATCTTTGCAAAGGACCTGAATGCAATGCTGCTCGGCGAAGAATCCGCACAGACACTGGGTATAAATGTAGAGGCAGCGAAGAAAATCCTGCTGATTCTTTCGGCGTTCATCACCGCTGCTGCGGTATCTTTTGTGGGAACAATTGGATTCGTTGGCTTGATAATCCCTCACATCACGAGAATCCTCGTTGGACCTGACCATCGGATTCTGTTTCCCGCTTCCGCATTAGTAGGAGGAATCTTTCTGGTGTGGACAGATGCACTGGCTCGGTTATTAGGCGAAATGCCCGTAGGAATAATCACCGCTTTCTTTGGTGCTCCTTTCTTTATTTACCTGCTTAGAAAAAGGAAAGGAGGACCTTATTTCACATAATGCGCTCAATAAAGAGAGGAAAATCACAAACAAAACTTTTTATGAAGAAGTGTTGAAGCAAAATGCCCTTAGAGATAAAAGATGTGGATGCGCATTACGGGAGCACGAAAATACTGGATAGCATTAATTTTAGTGCATCTCACGGCGAACTCATGGGGATCATCGGTCCGAACGGCTCAGGAAAGACGACTTTGCTGCGAACAATCAGTCGTATCTTGAAGCCAAAGGTAGGAGCAATATTGTTAGAGGGCAGGGACGTGCAGGGAATGAAGGACCGTGAATTTTCAAGAAATTTCGCTGCTGTGCCACAAGATACAACGATAAATTTTGATTTCTCTGCTCTGGATATCGTGATTATGGGCAGAAGTCCTCATCTGGGTAGGTTAGAGCTGGAGACTGAGAAAGACATAGAAATAGCGAGGAGGAGTATGGAACTTACCAACTGCTGGCGGCTCGCGGAAAGACCGATTACGGAATTGAGCGGTGGTGAGCGACAGCTTGTTATAATTGCAAGAGCGCTTACGCAAGAGCCTAAGGTATTGCTTTTAGATGAGCCTACTTCTCACCTCGACATCAAGTATCAAATAGAAATAATGGGCCTTCTGAAAAGATTGACTTCGGAGGAAAAGCTGATTGTTATTGCGGTTATCCATGACCTCAATTTAGCTGCACGGTATTGCGACCGCTTAGTATTATTGCATAAAGGAAAAATTGTTTCTTTAGGCACGCAAGCCCAGGTATTAACTGCTGAAAATATAAAAAATACCTTCGGTGCTGATGTCATTGTTAAAAAGCATGCATTAACTAACCAGTGCTACGTATCGCCCGTACCTTCTCCTTTAAAACATGAAAATAAAAATGAAGCAGGTCGTGTTACAATACATCTTATCTGTGGAGGTGGAGAAGGCGCATCGCTAATGCATGAACTCTCTGTGAAAGGCTACAGCGTGACTGCGGGTGTGGTTAATCTGCTGGACACCGACTACGAAGTTGCTAAGCTCTTGAACATCCCCATAGTAACAGAAGCTCCTTTTTCTCCGATAACGCAAGAAGTTTTTCAAGCGCATTTAACGCTGGCGGATAAAGCGAATATGGTCGTATTATGCAATATCCCTTTTGGTTCAGGCAATTTAAAGAATCTTGAAGTGGCTGAGGCGGCATTGAAAAGAAAGAAAGCGTTGGTAGTGTTTGACACCACAAACATCGAGAAGAGGGATTTTACAAATGGCGAAGCGGCTAAACGATTCATCGCATTGAAAAACAAAGGTGCATTGACGGTTAAGAATGAAGAGGAAGTGCTTAAAATTACCAGACAAGTATTCAAAGACTAGTGGAAATCGAGATGTGTATTTGTATTATGTTGCGGAGTATCTTGAGTTATAATTATAAAATTGGGCAGGAAATATGTATGAATGTTGATATAGATATAGAAAAATCGGCGGGACCTTCAACCGTTGTGCTTGTTACGCTGGAGGAGGAAAAAATGGAAATGCTGAAGAAATTGGTTAAAAGAGATGTTTAAGTTGTGGGTAGGGTATTGTAAGCGCAATGGTTACCCATTTGGGTTATAACTGTTATCAAAAATTTGAAAATAGAAACCTTTATATACGTCTAACCTGCTATCTACTCATAAAATGAAGAAAGGGGATGAAAAAAGAAGTACAGAGGTGATAAAAAAAACATGCATATATCTGATGGTGTTCTGTCGGCACCGGTGTTGGCTGCGGGATGGATAATAACCGCAATTTTTATAGCGTTAGCGATTTGGTGGAGCAAAAAGAAAGGAATAGAAGTGGAGATGATACCAAAGTTATCCGTGATGACAGCGGTATTTTTTGTCGTTTGTCTTGTTCATATACCAATAGGACCGACTTGCGTGCACTTTATGCTCGATGGTTTACTTGGGATAATGCTTGGAATACTTTCATATCCCGCTTTTTTCATCGGACTTGTCCTCCAAGCGTTTCTTTTTCAGTTTGGAGGGGTAACAACTATCGGGATAAATACGGTGAATGTGGGGATACCCGCATTGATTGCTTATGTCATATTTCAGAGAGGAATGAAGTCAGAGCTGTTATCGTCGAGGAGGGGATTTTCAGCGGGGGTATTTGGCGCTATTGCAGGAGGAGTTGCAGTGCTTCTGGTTGCGGTTTTCACTGCTGGTGCTCTTATTGCCAGTGGTGAGCAATTTACCGGAGTTGCAGTCGCACTTGTAGTCACACACATTCCCGTAATGATAATAGAAGCAGCAGTTGTTGGTTCTGTCGTTGCTTTTCTGGCAAGAGTTAAACCAGAGCTGATAGGAAATTTAGGGGGTGATAAGAAATGAAAAGAAAGTTCGTTGCTATTTTAGCTCTGCTTTTAGTGCTCTCCTGCGTAAGCATAAGTGAAGTGAGTGCCCACCGTTTGTTAATAGACCATGAAATAGGAGAAATAGGGATAAAAGCTTATTTTGAAGGTGGGAGCCCCTGTCGAGATGCAAACGTAAAAGTATATGATAATGAAGGCAATTTATATCTGGAAGGCGTAACAGACGACAAAGGGAAGTTTGGGTTTCCTCCGAAGATAGGCATGGAAGAATACACGGTGGCTGTTGATGCAGTTCACATGCCTGGTCATAAAGCAGAAACGGTGATAAACCTGAGTCAAGCAGCAGCGGGTGCTGGTAGTGCTGGTGGAACAGAAATGCCGTTATACACGAGAGTTATCGCAGGATTTGGGTATATAATTGGTTTAGCGGGAGCTGCAATGGTGTATATGAACTGGAGGCGGGACAAAAAAATATGAAGGGAGATAAAAAGACGGGAGTGGTAAGTAGATATTTTTAAAAAAAAGGAGGTGAAAAAAAGAATATGAACACGAAAAGAATGGTTGGAATTGTTGCAGTGGCAATAGCAATGCTGTTGGTCATAACGAGCGCTTCGCCAGTCATGGCGCAAGATGTATCCACATTGGTGGAAAAAATAGACAAAAATATGGCGGAGCTTAAAGAAGCCGCAGAGGTCATGCACGAGGAGACGAAAGTGATCATCCATGGTGTCGAAGGTATGCCGGATGAAATGAAAGCTACGGCTAAGACAGTTCATCTGAGCAGCCACGCTCTCAAGCACATTGAGGTTTATATGGAAAGCTATATCGGGAAGCTTGACACCTATAAAGCCGAGCCTGAGAAGAACAAAGCAAAAATGTTGGTTACTGTGGGAAAAATCGAAGCACTTCGGAAACTGTATCAAGACACTATAGATGCAGGTGACTTTGTAACTACTATGAGGTTGCCGGTTACAGGTAAATCGCCGTATGACTTGATACATGTACTTATAGAGAACCCGGATGTCCAGGCATCACCGGAAGCCATAAGTGCTGCAGGCGATGTACACACTGCTGTGCATGATCTCGACGATGCAGCCCAAGCTATGAGGCTCAATTTAGAAGAACTTGAACATGCATTAGCAGAACTTGAAGAACCAACGACAGCAGCAGCAGCAGCGCCGACACCCGCACCGAAAGCGCCGGGATTCGAAGCAGTATTCGCAATTGCAGGTATTTTAGCAGTTGCCTACATGGTGTTTAGAAGGAACAGGTGATTACTGCTATAAATAAACAATTTTTCCCTTATTTTTTTTTTGGGGGGGGGGGAAAAGCAGAGGTAGAGCATGGGTGCTTCAATGGCATATATTTGGAGGAAGGTGAAGAGAAATGATAGAATATCCCGAGATAGACAGGTATGCATCGCTTGATTCGCCGATGCATCGCTTTGACCCGAGAGCAAAAGTAATTGCCTTCCTTTTTCTTATTTTTTCTATCGTTCTCCTCAATGATTTAAAGCTTGTTCTTATTGGCTTTATCGTTTCTATCCTCTTTCTCATCGCTTCAAAACTACCGTTTCATTTTGTTATTCAGCATTTGAAAGGGGTCTCTTTATTTATCCTCCCTTTTCTTGTCATTATGCCCTTTACAGTGAAAGGGAATGAAATCTTCAGCTTCTACGCTATAAAAGTGACCTACGAAGGTTTAAGATATGGTATTTTAGTAGTTCTAAAGGCTTTTTCTGCGGTTATGCTCATTTTCCCGATGATTGCGACCACGAAGTTCGAAACGACGCTGAAAGCACTGGATAAGTTAAAGGTACCGAATATTCTCGTCCAGATGCTTATGTTTACGTATCGCTACCTCTTTGTTTTTGTGAATGTGTTCCAAAGGTTATTGATCGCGATGGAATCAAGAGGGTTCAAACTGGGAACTAGTTCATACGCATTGAGAACGATAGGTAACGCGCTGGGAATGCTTTTTGTTCGAAGTTACGAGAGGGCAGAACGCGTATATTTGGCAATGCGGTCACGCGGATATGCGGGGAGCCAGAAGACGCTGGTGGGATTTAAAATGTGTACGAAGGACTATGTATTGGCAGTTTTTATTATTGCGTTTGCGGTTTGTTTGCATATAGTTTGTTATGCAGGAGTAGGAGTGGTGTGAAGAAGAATGAGAAAAGAAGCGATAACCATAAGGAACCTCTGTTACACTTATCCCGACGGTACAAAAGTGTTGGAAGATGTAAGTTTGGAAGTGTATGAGGGCGAAAGAATTGCGATAGTGGGACCGAACGGAGCAGGCAAAACGACTCTTTTGCTGCATCTTAATGGAATACTACGTGGTAGTGATGGACAGGTAGACGTGTTCGGTAAGAGCGTGGACAAGGTGAAAAGAGAAGAAATAATAAAGGATGTGGGTATTGTTTTTCAGGACCCGGATGACCAGTTGTTCATGCCCACGCTATTCGATGACTTAGCTTTTGGTCCGATAAACATGGGTTTAAAAGAAGATGAGGTGCGGGAGCGAGTAGAAAAAACCATTTTGTCGCTTGGACTCATGGGTTATGAGAACAGGTGTCCACATCATCTCAGTGGTGGCGAGAAGAAAAAAGCAGCGCTGGCTGCGGTTATGTCCATGGAGCCGAGGATACTGGTGCTTGACGAGCCGACTGCCAATCTCGACCCGAAGAGCCGTGCAGAGTTGATAAAAATAGTGAAGGACCTGAACGAACGAGAAGGGATTACCGTGATAATGGCGACGCATGACGTAAATGCTGTCCCGGCACTTGCCGACCGTGTGTTCGTGCTGAACAAGCGGGTGATTGCGGAAGGCACGGCACAGGAAATATTTTCGGATGGCGACCTGATGAATGCGAACAATCTGGGGGTGCCCGAAGTGTTCAAGCTGTTTGAAGTGCTGCGGTGTTTTGGCTACAACTGCGAAGAGCTGCCGCTGTCAATAGACGAAGCGATTGAACACCTGACGAGGACGGTGGAGGTTAATGGTGGGCACATTCATCTGCATATCCACGAGCATACACATGACGAGGTGAAGAAATTGAGGAGTAAGTATGAGCACCATTAAACTTTTCTTTTTTAGAACCCAGACAAAAAATATGGAGGTGAGGAGAAATGGCAGAGATAAGTAACCTTGTTACAGTAGGTGTGCTTATAGGCGTAGCAATTCTAGCATTAAAAACAGGCTTAGGATGCGGTTTCGCCAGTTTAAAGAGAAGGGAGATTGTTTACATAGCGTTTATTTATTTTAGCGCCTCTATCGTCCTTAGCTATTTAGTGGGGGTTATCGCTTTGGATGTAACGCAAAATATACTTGCAACAGGTGTTATAATGCATCTTATCATCGCAACAGGACTCATGTATTTCGGTATAAAAACGAAGAGGGAATGGCTTTCTTATGGCAATGACCTTTCAAGGAAAACTTTCCTATTGCTCTCTGTTCCATGCCCGGTATGTTTAACAGCGACATTTTTAGCTTGTTTGATGCTATCTCAGCTCACCGACATCAGCAACCTGTGGATAGGTACCCTAGTGGGCGTGATCTTCTTTATCGGTGTATGCTTCTTTTCATTTGCGGTTTCTTCAATCGCAAGGGTTTTCAAAATCAAAAACCCTTCCACACTTGGAACGGTTATGTTATTATTTGGTCTATTTTACCTTTTATCGCCTTTAATAATCCCTGCATATATTCAGGCTCAAAGCATTCCAATCCCTAAGTTCTCGGTAGATTATCACAAGATTTTTATTTCATTCTTAGTGATGACCTTTCTTATAGGGCTTGGATTTTTAATGGATAAGCATAAAAGATTGAAGAAGAAAAAAGGGGGCGAAACATGGATGCATCTTCAGGAATAATCGGGGCAATGTTCATGATTTCGAACTCGCTGCTCTATCCCGTAATTATTATACTGCTTGGGCTGGTGGCATGGTCGATTATTTCCATCGGGCAGTTTTTGTCAGAATATGCATCGAGAAGCAGGGATATAACTAAGCTAAAGGCGGGATGTAGTGATGCAACGAAATGTATCCAGGAGCGAGATTACAAAAAAGCCGCAGAAGCTCTGAAGACAAGTGGCTCTAATGACCTACTCAGAGATTTTTTAGATGACATTGCAGAATGTCTAAAAGAAAACAAATTCTCGGTCGAGGTAGAGAAGCTGCTTCAGGACTATGAACTAAGGATAACAAGAGAGCTTGAAAAGGCGAGGTTGGTGGTAAAGCTGGGACCTATGTTCGGCTTGATGGGCACATTGATACCGTTAGGACCCGCGCTAATGGGGCTCTCAACAGGAGATATCCAGCAGCTTGTAACTAATATGGTTGTTGCATTTAGCACTACGGTTCTCGGGCTTCTTACCGGTGGTATAGCATATGCAATCTTAATAGTCAAAAAGAGATGGTACACGCAGGATTTGAGTGATATGGAATACGTGGTGGAGATGTTAAGATAAAATGAGAAGGCGGAGAAGGCGGTTGATTTTGGATGATGATGAAGACCCGCTGGGTGGGGTGGCAAACCTGTTTGACGCCGCGATGGTCTTTGCCGTTGCACTGCTCATCGCACTCGTAATGTCAGCGAGTGTGCCGGAGCTCTTGAATCCAACTGCAGATATAACCGTGGTGAAGAATCCCGGAAAAGAGAACATGCAGGTGATTATCAAAAAAGGGCAGGAGATAAAGGTGATGAACATGACAGAAGAATTGGCGGGCGGTCAAGGTATGAAATTGGGAACTGCATACCGGTTGGCAACCGGAGAGACAATATACGTGCCGGAAAATGCGACAGGGAAGAATTAACTAACCCCTCAGCTTACACAACACTTTTTCTTTTTCACAAAAAACTTTTTTGCGAAGCAAAAGCCTTTACAAAACTTTTAAGAAAAGTTTTATCAAAAACGCTTCGCGGAAATACAAGTTTCTTTGGTAAAGCTTTCTTTTCTAAAGAAACATTCATGACCCATAGGGACATCCATGAGCATGAAAATAATAAAGTATTTTCATACCAAAGGTTTGTGCTAAAAGAAAAAGAAATATGTTACGTCCGCTTCACTTTCCTTATTCCATCATACGTTTCAAAATTTCTTTCTCGCGGGAATCTCGTAGTTTCTCTTTTATCTTCCTCTGTACTATTATGAGGATAAAGATGACCCCTTAACTTTGTTATCTATTTGAGTTATAACTCTTACCATAATATGAAAAATAGAAAGTCTTATATGCTGTTTCTAATCTTACTCTCATTTGAGAGAAAAATGATGAAGAATAAAAGTTGGGAGTTAGCGGTGTTGCTGGTGTTAGTGCTGTTCATGGCGCAGATATTTACGCCATTTGTGGTCGCACAGGCACAGTTGGAAGTGGACTTCGTTACGTCCCTTCCAATCAGCACGCAGACAGGTGCAGAAGGAGCGTTTTGTTTCGTCAATCTATCTGCTGGCACCTATACACTCACTGCGTATATAGAAAGTGGAAGGGGCAATGCCCTGGGCTCTGTAACCGCTACACTTGGTGAGGGCGAGCATATCGAGTGTGTGACAATCAATGCAAGCGTGGATCAGGCAACCGATGAGGCTTTAAACGCTGCCAAGAACGCTACTGGTTCTTACAACTCTTCTGCACTCTCCGGGACTGGGTCTATCAGTGGAAACGCTAGAATCTTAATGGGTCCCAATTATGTGGGCATTCCCGGCATAACCGTTCTTATCACCGGTTATGAGGATAGTTTGGAAGATTATGTCCATCAGGAATCCGCTCCTACGACAACAACTTGCGAGGGTGGCTACTTCAGGTTCAAGAACCTTCCAGCCGGTAATTATACACTCACAGGGTATGCAGCAGGAGAGAATCCTATGGGTGTAATGTGTTATGCGGTCGGTAACGTCACTTTAGAGCTTTTTGAGGGCGATACGATCGATGATGTTCTGGTGAGATTGGAACCCAACGATGAAGCGGGTGTAAATGCTGCCAGAGCACTGAATGCAAGCTACCTGAATAACGGCTTAGGGGGCAAGGGGATGATAACGGGAACTGCGCTCATTCACATGGGTGGGCCATACTTAGGGATTGCCAATACCACGGTTGCTATTACCACCTACACAGGTAATGGCTCGCTTGAAGATGTTGTAGGTGTCTTGCTTGAGAGTACAGAATCACCAAAAGTCATAACTGACGAGAACGGGCTCTTTGAGTTCACCAATCTTCCGGCTGGTAATTACACATTCATCGCGCACAAGTACATCCCTTCTATGGCTCCAGGCATGCCAGGCATCAACAAGACAGTCACCTTTACAGTTGAACTCAGAGAAGGGGCGCATTATTCTACGGGTGAGCGTCTCCTCGATACCACAGACGATGCCGAATTCGTAGCGGCACTATCACAACGCAAAGTGCTCTATGAACGCAATGGCACGGTAGGAAGTGGTATCGTTAATGGAACTATTCTATCAGTTGGCATAGCTGGTGTTGCATCTCCATCAGAGGGGGTGACGGTATATCTATACACCTATGATGGTGAGGGCTCACTCTCAAGAGTAAACAAGGAAGTTGTATCGAACGAGTTCGATGCGCCTAAGGTGATCACGGATGAGGATGGTGTATTCACTTTCTCCCATCTACCTGCTGGGAATTATATGATAACCGCACTAAGCCCTTCTGGTACCGCAATCGGGAGTTTCACCACAGACATAGAGGCAGGTGAGCATATTAGCAATATTGAGTTATTATTAACCGGAACCCCCGACTGCGAAACCGCTAATGCCATCAAAAACACAACCTACGTTAATTCCGGAGGCTCCTATGGCACGGGTTCAATCTCTGGCACGGTGCTCATGGAGATGCCACCGGGATCTTCCAATGCGCAGCCTGTATCCTCTGCATTGGTTATCATAACCAGCTACACCGGTGACGGGAATCTCGGAAGCGTAAATAAAGAGCTAAAGATGGCGTTTTTCTCGATATCTGATGCCGATATCTTTTTGATCAAAAGAGCAGCAGAAAATATCGGGCTGAATATAAGCGTGTATAATAATTATAATGTCCCTTTGGACCTGAATCTAACAACTTATGACGTGATATTTGCATCCCGGTTGTACACAGAACCGATACAGAACGTAGTTGTGCCCATACTCGATGCAGCAAAAGAGCACAATGTATCTGTAATATGCACCCATCCTGCTGATTTGAGCAATATTGACCTTGTTGAGCACCCATACATCATGCAATATTGGAGCAGCCGTAACACCAGGAACATGGAGCGACTCCTGGTTTATCTTGGTGTCGAGTTCTGTGGCCTGGATAGTGTGATTGAAGAACCGAGCGTCATCCCTAACGAGGGAATCTACCATCCGGATACCGATAGAATCTTTGACAGCTTGAACGAGTATCTTGATTGGTATGAAAACGATACAGGCACTCACCACATTTACAATCCCGATAATCTGACGTTAGGGCTTGTGTTCTGGAAGGAACGATATGGTACAGGTGAAATAGGCGTAGTGGATAAGTTCATCCGGGAAACAGAGGCGCGAGGCGCGAACGTAATCGCTGCGTATCCACCATTTCTGCTATTTGAAGAAAATATGACTGGAATCTTCATAGATGACGGTGAGCCGGCAGTTGACGTCATGATAGACCTTGGGTTGGGAATGGGCCCGCTAACAGTGATGGTAAAACAGCGTGAATATCTCGAACTCTTAGACGTCCCGGTAATGAAATGTGTTGAATTGTATTCAACCATAGAGGTATGGGAGAATGGTACCACAGGCAAGGGTCCTTATTTCAATATGCAGATTCCGGTAATGGAAATTGCGGGAGAGATAGAGTTTATTGTTGTCGGTGGCAGAGTGTACAATGAGACATACGATGTATCGTTATTACAACCCATTGATAGCCAGGTAGAGTGGGCTGTGGACCGGGCACTCTCGTGGAGCAATTTGCAATATACGAATAACAGCGAGAGAAAGGTTGCAATCATATATTATCACCATTCTGTGGGCAATGATAGCTGCCTGGTTGCGGCAAACCTCGACGTTGCGCCAAGCATCGTGAATATTCTTCATGCTATGGATGACCGTGGCTATGCACTCGGTGAGAATATCCAGACAGACAAGGAACTGCTGGATTTGGTGCTGAAACAGGGTAGAAATATCGGGATATGGGTGCCTGATCAGATAAAATACGTGGCTGAGAACTGTGACGTAGTGCTTGTACCGGAAGATGAATATTTAGCCTGGTTCAATGAACTACCGGAGCAGAAACGGAGGGGGGTAATCGAGCGCTGGGGTCCGCCACCAGGTAAGATCCTGGTCTATGAAAATGAATCCGGTAAGTACATCATGATACCAAAGATTTCGCTCGGTAACGTTCTGATCGCGCCACAGCCATCGCGTGCAGGAACGCAGAATATGACTGCTCTGTATCACGATAAATCCGTGCCGCCCACGCATCAGTATATCGCATTCTATTACTGGCTGAGCCATGACTATGGTGCAGATGCAATCGTGTCTGTCGGCAGGCACGGAACACAGGAATGGCTGCCGGGAAAGGGTGTTGGGTTATCGGTAGAAGATTGCTGGCCCGCGATTTTGATCCAGGACATGCCCGTAGTCTACCACTACGAAGTAGAGGGGATCGGCGAAGGCGTTATGGCGAAGAGACGGGGCAATGCGGTTATGATCGATCATCTGACACCTGTGATCGTTGCAGCAGGACTATACGGGAATCTATCAAATCTCGAACAGACGATACCGCTGTACGAACAGGAGGAGAATGGCACGCTCAGGAACAAGTATAAAGAGCAGATATTAGAGATGTGCCGAGATCTGAATCTCGATCACGATTTGGGCGTTGGTCTGGGCGAGATTGCTGCTGGCAATGAGACTGCCTTTGATGAGTTCCTTGATGAGATGCATGATTATCTACTGGAGATAAAGAGAGAGTACATGCCCTACGGCTTGCATATTATGGGAAAACCGCTCTCTAACGATAGCATTGTTGATATGACCAAATCACTGCTCGGATATGAATTCAGGGATTATATCGAAAGTATGAACATCTCCGTGAACCAGACGAGAATGCTTCTTGAGGCAGTGATAATTAAGGGAACATCACCGAAAGAGGCACAGGAGAAGGTGTTGGGTAGATTAGAAAATGTTACCGAGTCCGTATCAGAGAACATGACCGCATTGGCAAAAACAACCACAGGTGAGGATGGTAATTACACGTTCTCTAACCTCGCTGCAGGGAATTACACTATATCCGCGCTAAAATATATATCTGGAATGAGCTGCTGGTTCATAGGCGGTATAAATACCAGTGTGGACGATGGTGAACATCTCAACGGAATCGAGGTCTGGCTGACATTCGGAGATGAGGCAACTGCAAACGATATATTGAATATGACTGATGATCCGGATAGCATAGCCGGTGCTTCCTCGATCTCTGGTGTAGTACTCGCGCAGGGCCGTTATGGTGTAACGCCAATGGATGGCGCAACGGTAATTATAAGCAGACAGGATGCATCAGATGATGCGATACCAGAGGAGACACCACTTACAAACTTCTTGAATCTCGCGGTAGTGTACGCCGAGAATCTTCGTGAATGCATGATTGAAATACCAAGAACGTTAGACGCACTTGAAGGGCAATATATCCCTCCAGGGCCGAGTAACGACCCAATCAGAAATCCGGATGTGTTGCCGACCGGGCGGAATTTCTATGGTTTTGATCCTAATATCGTGCCAACGGAACCTGCATGGGAGGTGGGTAAGGAACTGATAGATCAATTGCTCTCTAAATATTATAACGGAACTGATGCAAGTTATCCAAAGAAGATCGGCTTTGTTATGTTCTCATTTAATACAATGAAGGATTTGGGCGTGCTTGAATCTGAACTCTTCTATCTGCTGGGTGTGGAGCCTGTATGGGATAGAAACAAGAACGTCATTGATGTTCGTCTTATACCGATAGAGGACTTGGGTAGACCAAGAATAGATATCGTTGTCACCATGAGCGGTATATATCGCGAGAACTGGCCGCATCAGATCGAGTTAATCAATAAAGCGGTACGCATAGCATCTGAATCGGATGATTCGCCCTACCACAGGAACTATGTGAATGAGAGTACTCAATCAACATATAACTGGCTGATTGAGCACAACTATACCGAATCGCAGGCACGAGAGCTCTCATTGACACGTATTTTCGGACCTCCGGATGGTGTGTGGGGTGTTGGCGGATTCACTGGCGCCATTGGAGGAAGTGGTACATGGGAAAACGAAAGTACGCTTGCAGACCTCTATATCCGGAATATGGGCAATGTGTATGGCGATACGATCTGGGGTGAGCAACACGTAGACCTATTCAAGCAGAATCTCAACGGAACGGAGGTAGCACTATTCGGGTGGGCATCGCATTCCCACAGCGTGCTCGGCATTGACCATACTTTCGAGTTCTTTGGTGGACTGAGCATGGCGGTTCGCGAGATTACAGGTAAGGCACCTGATATGTACATAAGCAACCTCAAGGATCCAAATGGCGCAAAGTTAGAGTCGTTGAGTCATGTCATTTTGAGGGACTTGCGTTCGATGTACTTTAATCCCTATTGGATCGAGGGCATGATGGGACATGATTATGCGGGTGCCAGAGCGATAACAGAGATCATGGCGAACCTCTGGGGCTGGGATGTCACATGCCCTGATGTCATAACGGAAGAGATGTGGAACGAGATGTATTCGATCTATGTACAGGACAAATATGACCTGGGGCTACAGGATTGGTTCGATGAGAACAATCCATGGGCTCAGCAATCCATCACTGCGAGGATGCTCGAAGCGATAAGGAAAGGTTATTGGGATCCATCAGAAGATGTAAAGACCAACCTTGCAGAGACATATCAAAAATCAGTCGAAGAATACGGTGTTACATGCTGTCATCATACCTGTGGCAATCCGCTGTTTCAGGATTACCAGCAGGGCATAGTTTCAATTCCTGAACAATCTACGGAACAGAGCACGTATTCCACTGGTGGCGGGTCTCGTAGAATTACAGAAGAAGAAAACGGTGAAACTGTCACAAATATGACAGAAACTACCGGTGTGGGCAAAACAGGAGAAGAATTGAAGAAACAGCCGGAGAAAGCATCGGAGAAGAGAGGAAAAGTAATGAAAGAGGAGAGGCCAGTGGAATCATCGGCATTCGCTGTATCTAGTGCCCCGTTGATGGGAATTATAGCAGTGATTGTGGTTTTAGTGCTGATTGGCATTGGATTGGGACTTAAGCGGAGGAAAAGGTAAAAATGATGAAGAATAAAAGTTGTGGGTTAGCGGTGTTGGTGTTGTTGGCGTTGTTCGCGGCGCAGATATTTGCGCCATTAGCGGTTGCACAGGCACAGTCGGAAGGTGATGAGACGACTGTGAATGAGAACTTGAGTTTATCTGCGAGTGCGTCAGAATATACCAGTGCGAAAGCTATAACTGACGAATCAGAGAAGAATGAAATAACCTTTGTGCTTGGAACGGATGAAAATTTAATCTCGCTTGAAAACGCATCAATGGATGCTACTGTGAACGCTACAATTGAAGTTATAATATACAATGCAACAGAATCGAAATTGGCGAATTTCAGCAACGGAAGCGTTGTTTTTCTCGCTTCTCTTGACAACGAAACCGTTGCGAGCATAAGTCAGACGATAAATGAAAGTGCGTATGTGTTTGCATATAATCTCAGTACAAATATAAGCATTGGGTATGTTGAGGATATAAACATCACGAAGTACTGGGTCTATGGCAGTGATGAGAACATCGAGAATCTCATTTTATACATGAATAACACCTTTTATGGTGGCGATACAGCGGTGAGTTCGCCTGAGCCGCCTGAGGGTAGGGCTAAGATTGCGTTTGTACTCTCCCAACCGTGCGATATAAGCCTTGTGAATCTGGTATCTAACGATCATTTCATCAGCGATATGATGAATGTAACAACTTATTCCGCGCGCTCGGGTGATAATCTAAGTTTCAATTTGAGTGGTCAAGATGTAATTCTTTTATATCATCTTATGCCTGCTGTGGTTGAAGAATTGACTAAGACAGTCAATGATGCTAAAAACAACAGTGCAGATGTTATCGCGATCAGCCCCTCTGAACAATCATTCGATATGCACAATGTGAACCTCTCAGATCCAGAATATTCAGACATCAAGAAGTATTTAGAATATCCCTCAGAGGAGAACACCAAACGTCTTATAGTATTTATAGGTGTTAAATTCTGTAATGTCAGCGAAGAGATATTACCGCCAATATCAAGACCAATTTACGGAATCTACCATCCTTATGCACCAGAGATTTTTACGAATACGACCGGTTATTTCGAATGGTATAATTCCACTGGTAGATATAATTCATCAAATCCAACAGTAGGAATTGTAACTGGCAGTTATAAACGTATGGACAGAGATTCTGCGTTGCTGAATGTGTTGATAGAATCATTTGAATCGAGAAATGTGAATGCTATCGTCTCAACGTATACGTACCACGACCCAAATTCTACAGAGTATCTGATGGAAGATGGTAAGCCGGTTGTGGATAGCGTTATTATCATATCCCGCGGGAGTCGGCTCTATTATAAAAACGCATCAAAAGGCATAGCGGATTTACAGCAGTTGAATGTTACTGCACTCAATGGGATTCGATTATTCTATAGTATGACCCAAGAGGAATGGGAAGCAGGTCCGCACGGTCTCCCACCAATACAATCTTATCAGGTAGCTTTTGCAGAGTTGGATGGTATAATCGAGCCGATTGTTATCTGTGGAAAGGCAATTGATCCGATAACTGAAGTTGAATATAACAAACCGATCGAGTACCAGATCGAATGGCTGACTAATCGAACAATTTCGTGGATGAGATTACATCGCATGGATAATTCAGACAAGAAGATCGTCATACCGTACTATAGCGCAGGTGGAGGCAAGGCGAATGTTGGGTCAGACATTGATTATTATCTTGATACGCAAGCGAGTCTTACGAATCTGTTAGTTGCAATGAAGAAGAGGGGCTACGATCTTGGAACTAAACCATTGCCAAACAAAACAGAGCTTGCTGAGTTGATGGCACATCAAGGTAGCAATTTCGGGACATGGGCACCCGGAGAACTGAATAAAAGGGTACAGCAGGGAAATGTAATACTGATACTGAAGAGCGAATACCTCGACTGGTTCGATGAACTTCCTGAGAATAAAAGGAATGAAATGATAGAGCGGTGGGGAACTCCACCTGGTGAGATCATGGTTTTTGAAAACAAAACCGGACAATATCTTGTCATCCCAAAGATTCAGTTTGGTAACGTATGGCTTGCCCCGGATCCCACATGGGGATGGCTTCAGAATGAATCTGTGATGTACTATAACGGTTCGATACCACCGACTCATCAGTGCCTTGCATTCTATCTCTGGCTGAAGAAAGAATTCGGGGCTGATGCAATCTTTGCTATATTTACGAGCATAGAAGCGATGCCCGGCAAAGAGTGCGGTCTGTCAGCACACGATTGGGGTGCCATTCTTCTCCAGGACATGCCGTTGATCCATGTACTTCCGATGGATGCGGAGGGAATATTTGACAGACGGCGGGCTAACATGCTCATTGTGGACTTTATGACGCCAACGATCGTTCCATCTGGCTTGTATGGAAATCTGTCGAGTTTGCAACAGGGGATAAGTTTCTATAATCAAGCAGCAGATGAAGTATTGAAAGGGAGATATATGGATAGGATATTGGAAGAATGCCGGAATTTAAGCATCGATAGAGACTTAGAAGTTGATCTTAATGTAATTGCAAGCAACACAACGGTATTTGAAGGATTTCTTATTCGATTGAGTAACTACTTACAAGAGTTGAAGACCGAATACATGCCATACGGTTCGCATACATTGAGCGAACCGCCGACCGGTGATAGTTTGGTGGCACTGGTGGAGGCAATGCTCGGTGACGAATTTAAACATAATGTTTCTGTGATAAATTCATCCGAAGGACTTACAACGAGGCTGCTAACTGAAGTATTACTCAACGATTTAAGTCCCGCTGATGCACAAAATAAGGTCTTGGGGACTGTATCGTTAGGCATCACACAAGATTTGAATCTTGCAGTAGAATATGCAAACAGGATAGCTGCATGCACTATCGAAATACCAAGGATATTGGATGCTCTGGAAGGTAAATATATTCCACCTGGTCCTAATGGCGATCCCATAAGGAACCCGGACGCTCTGCCAACTGGAAGAGACCTATGTACCTTCGATGAGCGGCTTATACCAACAGAAGAAGCGTGGGAAGTTGGTAAAGATATGGCAGACCATTTATTGGCGCAGCGTATTAATGAGACCGGAAAGTATCCACGAAAGATAGCGTTTTTACTTTGGTCAATAGAGACATCGAGGCATCAGGGCATAATGGAATCAGAGATATTTTATTTACTTGGTGTAAAGCCGATCTGGGACAAGAGGGGGCGTGTGAAAACAGTTGAACTGATAAGTTCAAGTGAACTCGGGAGACCGCGGATAGACGTAGTTGTTACGACCTCGGGGTCATACCGAGATATGTTCTCCGGCAAAATCAAATTAATCGATAAAGCAGTTCGGTTAGCTGCTCAATCGAACGATACTGAGTATCCCAATTATGTCAAAGAAGATTCTGAATTGATCTATCGGGCATTGATAGGCGCGGGCTATAACGTATCTGAGGCACGTAGTCTTTCGATGGCACGGATATTTTCTCCTCCGCCTGACTCATATACACCGGGACTACAAAATGCAATCCCGGCAAGCGATACGTGGGAAGATACAGAAAAGCTTGCAGAACTCTATATTGACAGGATGGGTTACGTATACGGAGAAGAGATTTGGGGCGAACATCTAACCGATCTGTTCACGCAGAATCTCAATGGAGTAGAAGTAAGTGTTTTCAGCCGCAGCTCGAACGTTTACGGCGTATTAGACCACCCGATGGTTGCTACTTACTTTGGAGGATTGAATTTAGCTGTTAAGAGTGTCTCAGGAAATGCACCTGATATGTATATAAATAACCTAAGAGAGCCAAACAATCCAAAAGTCGAGACATTGAGTCGATTCTTAAATAGAGAACTCCGTGCAAGATACTGCAATCCGAAATGGATTCAAGGAATGATGGAGCATGGATACGATGGAACAAGGTATATGGCACAATTCACAGAAGACCTGTGGATGTGGGATGTCGTTACGCCAGACCTCATCACAGAAGATATGTGGAATCAAGTCTATGACGTATATATCCAGGACAAATACGATCTCGGAACAAAGGACTTCTTCGACAGCAACAACCCGTACGCACAACAATCCATCACCGCGAGAATGCTCGAAACGATAAGAAAAGGCTATTGGAATCCATCAGAAGACGTAAAAACAACCCTTGCAGAGACATACCAGAAATCAGTCGAGGAACACGGTGTAACATGCTGCCATCATACCTGTGGGAACCTGCTGTTACAAGATTATATGCAGGGCGTACTTTCGGCTCCGGAACAATCTCCGGAACAGAAAACATATTCCGGAGGTGGCGGGTCTCGTAGAATTACAGAAGAAGAAATCGGTGAAGGTGCCACAAACATGACAGAAATGGTGGGCGTGAGTAAGGAGGGGGAAGAATTGAAGGAACCGCCAGAGAAAACAGCGGAGGAGAAGAAAGGAAAAGTAATGAAAGAGGAGAAGCCTGCGGAATCACCGGCATTTCCTATATCCGGAGCCCCGTTGATGGGAATTATAGCAGTGATTGTGGTTTTAGTGCTGATTGGAATTGGATTAGGGCTTAAACGAAGGAAAATGTAAGAGATAAGAGAATGGATGAGATAACAAGAGTGATAAAGGAGCTGTTCTGGCTACTTCAGAACGTGAATATAGCTGAAGAAGATTATAACGTCGGAATCGAGATTGAAGAACGAATTGAGGAAATAAAACAAGAGTTGGGCTCATGGTTTATCAGCGATTATCCAAAGCTTTATCAGGGCTCATAACACACTTTCTTTCTTTAAAACTTTTCTTAAAAGTTTTATCAAAAACGCTGTGCAAAAAGAAAGAACCTGTGCTAAGAAAGAAATTAATAGGTGGTGTATCAACATCAGTTAAAATTCGCCTCCAAAATATTTGGTAAGACGCGCGTATTAAATGAGAATAGAAAGAATTGTATGGAGTAAGAAATGAGTGGATTAAATGAGAGAAGCATGAAACAGAAAAGTTCGGCTTTCACAGTCGCAGGAACGCACAGTGGAGTGGGAAAGACCACGCTCGCTGTCGGGCTTATTTCCGCGTTTCGTCGCCGTGGATACGATGTCCAGCCGTTCAAAGCAGGTCCTGACTTCATAGACACGAGCCTGCACACGCTTGCCGCGGGAAAACCGTCAAGAAATCTTGATACGTTCATGATGTCCCGTTCTGCGGTTATCCAATCATTCAGGAAGAACACGTCGAAAGTGAACATCGTTGAGGGCGTTATGGGCCTCTTTGATGGCGCTTCCGCAGCCGCTGGAGGGCAGGGGAGCACCTCGCACCTTGCGAAACTATTGGGCATCCCGGTAGTCCTCGTTGTTGATGCGTCCGGGCTTGCGGGGAGCGTTAGCGCATTAGTCCACGGGTACATGACCTTTGACCCTTCGCTAAAGTTCGCAGGCGTCATCTTGAACCGAGTTGGAAGTGAACGGCACAGGGAACTACTTGAAGAGGCATTACGAGGAGTCACGACTGTTTTTGGGGCTATTCCCAAGGACGAAGCAGTGAAAATCCCGGAAAGACACTTGGGGCTTTTTATGGCTCATGAGGTTGACCGCACGGTATTAAACGGCTATTCAAAGCTCGTAGAGGAGAATATAGATATGGATATCTTGCTTGAAGCGACAGAGGTTGAGATTCCAGATGCAGAGCCGGAGCCAGAGTCACAATTAAAGGCTGTTGATGGCGTCAGAGTGGGCGTAGCGATGGACGAAGCGTTCTGTTTCTACTACCCGGAGAACTTAGACATCTTGCGTAATTTCGGTGCGGAAGTCGTCCCATTCTCCCCGCTTCGGGACGCTTTACCTGACGTTGATGCTTTCTACATCGGTGGCGGCTATCCTGAACTATACGCAAAGCAACTGGAAGAGAACGGTTCTTTACGTGAGGCGCTTGTTGATGCGATCCGGCATGGGTCACCGCTCTACGCGGAATGCGGTGGCTTGCTTTACTGTCTTGAGCAACTCGAAGACAAGAAAATGCTTGGCTTATTCAAAGGTTCAGCAAAACTCACAAACCGGCTCCATGCTGTGGGCTATGTCGAAGCCGTTGCCGTAGCGGACAGTCTTCTTTTTTCGCGCGGTGCGAGATTCCGCGGGCACGAGTTCCATTATTCCACGGTGAACGGAGTTATGGCGGAATTCGCATACGAACTTCTAAAAGGTGTCGGAATAGAGAGCAAACGGGATGGAATCTTCAGAGAAAACGTTCTCGCTTCATACACGCATCTTCACGCATTGGGAAACGAGAAAGCGTTCCTCAGGTTTCTGGAGGCTGCGAGGTGATAAAATGGCGAAAAGGATAATGGTGCAGGGCACGGGGTCGGGCGTGGGCAAGAGTGTGATTGTGGCGGCGCTTTGCCGCATACTCACACAGGATGGATACAAAGCCACTCCGTTCAAATCGCAGAATATGTCGCTTAACAGTTATGCTACTGCAGATGGTCTTGAAATAGGAAGAGCGCAGGCATTCCAGGCGTTCGCCGCTCGTAAAGAGCCGACAGTGGAGATGAACCCTATTTTATTGAAACCCACAAGCGACACGGGCGCTCAGGTTATCGTGCGAGGGAGGCCCATAGGCAATATGACGGCGAAGGAATACCACGACTACAAACCCAGAGCATTGAACCTCATAGAGGACTGTTTTGAGAAACTGAACCGTGAAAACGACGTGGTGGTGATAGAAGGTGCAGGCAGTCCCGCAGAGGTGAACCTTCGCGAGAACGATGTCGTGAATATGAGCATCGCAAAACTTTTAGACGCGCCCGTTGTGCTCGTTGGCGACATAGACAAGGGAGGCGTCTTTGCGTGGGTCGTGGGAACGCTGGAGTTGCTTGAGGAAGAAGAGCGGGAGTTGGTGAAGGCTATTCTGATAAACAAGTTCCGCGGGGATATAGACATACTCAAACCAGGACTGGAGTTCCTTGAGAAGCGAATCAATAAACCCGTGATTGGCGTTATTCCTTATTTCCAGGATATATGGATACAGGAAGAGGACTCTGTATCCTTGTCAGTGGCGAAAGGGAAAACGACTGTAACGAGCGAGGAAAAAGCGATAACGATAGAAGTCGTTCAGTTGCCGCACATAGCCAATTTCACTGATTTTGACGCTTTAGAAGTTGAGGATGACGTTTCGCTACGTTACGTTGGCGGTGGAGAAAAATTAAGCGAGCCTGATGTGATAATC
Organism: Candidatus Methanophagaceae archaeon GoMg1; assembly: GCA_013180605.1. Lineage (GTDB taxonomy): Archaea > Halobacteriota > Syntropharchaeia > Alkanophagales > Methanospirareceae > QEXZ01. Next base: position 33,234 of record QBUL01000180.1, read on the forward strand.
ATACCAGGGTCAAAGAACACGATAGGCGACCTGTCGTACCTAGAAAATAGCGGATACGCATCGCAGATAGTTGATAAGGCGATGAGCGGGAAGTGTGAGGTTTTTGGAATCTGTGGCGGCTATCAGATGCTCTGTAGCTCCATAACGGACCCGGAAGGCGTAGAATCAAAGCTCGGAGCGACCGAAGGGCTTGGGCTGCTGCCTGCTACAACGGTATTTGAAAGTCATGCACGGAAAATGACGAATCAAGTGCGGGCGATGGCTGACTTGCCGTTCTATAGTGGAGAAATAGCGGGATATGAAATACACATGGGCAGGACTTATTTCTCCGAGGGTAAGATAAAGAATGCGTTCAGGATATTCGAGCGTTCAGGAGAAAAGGTTATAGACGATGGTGATGGAGGTGGCGGTGCTGTTTATGGTAACGTTATCGGGACTTACATACACGGGATATTCGATAATGATGCTTTCAGACGAGCTTTTTTGGACCACGTGAGAGCGATAAAGGGGCTGCTTCCGTTGCGTGCGGACGAAACCAAAAGCAAAGACAAAAATACGCGCGGGATTGATTGGGATGCGGAATACAATAAGTTAGCAGACGTCGTGCGGAACAATGTTGATATGGATAAGATATACGATATAATTTTTTTTAGCAGTAGCGAGAGGTATGGATAAAATGAGTGGCATGGAACAGAATTTGGGAGTGAAGTGGCAATATAAATCGACGGGAATACCTGACAACCTGTTCTCGAGGTCAAAAGCAGGCTTAACACGAGAAGAAATCCGCTCGATTATCGCATCAAAAGCGAGGATAGAAGGAAACGAAAGAATTTTAGACGTGGGTACAGGTTCCGGGAGCGTGTCCATCGAATTCGCGCGGTTAGGTTGCGATGTTACGGCAGTAGAAAAGGACAAAGAGAATTTTGAGGTTGCGAGAAAGAACACAGAAAGATTTGGGTTGAAAGATAAAATCAAGCTCATTTTTGGCGCGATGGAAAAAGTTGATTTGAACAACCGTTTTTTTGATGTCATCTTCTTTGGAGGCACGGATAATCTTGAAAAATCGTTTGACAATGTGTTCAAGCACTTGAAAACGGGAGGCAGGGTTATTATTGCAGCAGTCAGACTTGAGACCGTGGTGGAAGCCATAGGAGTATTGAAGAACAGAGGTATCAATCCAGAGGTTCTGAATATCTGCTTGAACAAAGGCAAGGATTTAGGCGGCAAAACCGCCCTTGCACCTTCTTATCCCGTATTCCTAATTTATGGAGATAAAAAAAAATAAATCGTTGACACAGATTAACGCAGATTAACACAGATGAAAAGATTAATGCCGTTAAAAAAGGCATAGCCACCAAAAGAAAAAATCTGTGTAAATCAGTGTAAATCTGCGTCTTAAATAGAGGAAAATTATACTTTATGTACAACGAGAAATGAAGCTCAGCAAGTTGTATGGAATAGGCGTGGGGCCAGGCGACCCGGAACTGCTCACAATTAAAGCGTATAAAATACTCAAAGAAGTGGATATGGTAGTTACTCCGCGGTCAAGCGAGGATAAAAGGAGTCTTGCTTTGCTCACGATTGAAGGGATTATAAAAGAGAGAAAGAACAAGCCAATTGTTGTTGAACCTGTATTCCCAATGACGAAAGACCAGGCGAAATTGGCCTTCTATTGGGACAAGGCGCGGGAAGATGTGTTGAAAAATATGAAGGGGTGTGAAACAGTCGCATTCATCACGCTGGGTGACCCCAGCCTGTATTCCACGTTCTACCGGTTCCTGGAGATTTTCAGAGACATCGTGGATGAGGTAGAAGTAGTACCGGGGGTAACATCCTTCTCAGCTTGCTCTTCTATTGCTAAAGCACCGATTGCAGAAGGGAATGAAATCGTTTCCATTGTCCCCAACGTAAAAGGGAACGAAAATGCGGTGCAGATAATTCAAAACTCCGATTCCTTGATATTCCTCAAGCCGAAAAATATGGACGAGATAAAAACTATGCTGGGCAATAAAAAAGCCATTTTGGGTGTCAAGGTTGGGTTTGAGGATCAAAAAATGGTTTTTGGGAAACTCAATGAATTACAACAACCGGGTCATTACCTCTCTACGCTTATCGTGAAGAAGAAACCACAAGATTACACGAGATTAACACAGAAGAGAGAAAAATGAAAGACATGAATGAAAAGTGGCTTTATAAGGACTTAACTCAGGGGATTATCGGTGCAGCGATGGAAGCTCATCGTGAGTTAGGCTCTGGTTTTCTTGAATATGTTTATGAATTATTAAATTTTGGTAGGAAGAGTTTGGAGGTGAAAAGAAGAATCTTGTGAGAATCTGTGTAATCTGGTGGTTATGAAGACGAAAGTAGTTTTTGTTGGCGCAGGACCGGGCGACCCCGAATTACTCACGTTAAGGGGGAAGCGAGAGATAGAAAGTGCTGACGTGATAATCTACGCAGGTTCACTTGTCCACAGAGACATTTTAAAATATGCGAGGAGCGATGCGATACAGATAGATAGCTATGGTAAGACCAGGGAAGATTTATTCGCACTGTACAAGAAGTTTGCCGTTGAGGGGAAGAAAATAGTGCGGCTTCATACCGGCGACTTGAGTTTCTATTCCGCTATTCTGGAACAGATGGAATACCTCGAGTCAATTGATATAGATTTTGAACTTGTTCCCGGAGTTACGGCGTTCTCTGCCGCATCAGCATCGTTAAAACGCGAACTCACTTCGCCCGGCATATCGCAAACGCTGATAATTACAAAACCGTTTGGGAAGACCGGCAAGCCCGCAGAGGAAAGCATAGCGGAACTTTCAAAGCACGGTGCGACAATGGTCATCTTTCTCGGTGTGCATCTCATTGACGATGTCGTTTCAGAGCTAAGGGTTGGCTATCCCCCGGAGACACACGTAGCAGTGGTTCATAAAGCGTCGTGGGCAGAAGAGCGGATAATAAGGGGCACTTTAGATGATATTGCCGTGAAGGTGAAGAAAGAGGATATAAAGAGCCAATCGGTGATAATAGTAGGGGACGTGCTTAATAAGTCGGGCGTTTCAATATTGTATGGAGGTGAAAAAAATCACAAGATTACACAAGATTAACACAACACTTTTTCTTTTTTGCAAAAAGAAAACCTGTGCTAAAAGAAAAACTATGGAAATATTTTTAGTCAAGGTTTTTACTGAAGGTAAAAAAAGTTGTTGGTAATGCTTTTCTTTCTAAGAAAAAGGTTTCTTGTGAAAATCTGTGTAATCTGTGGTTACGGAAGGAGTCGAACAAAAGCCTATGATTGCTATCTTCTCACTTGCTCAGGAATCCGTTGCAATTGCCGAAAAGGTGAAACGTGTGCTGTTAGCCGAAGGATTCGATGCAGAGCTGATATGCTCGGAACTGATTTATTGCGAAGGTGGTAAGAAAGTAAAAAGCGTTTACCGTGCCATAAAGGAAAGTTTCAAGCAGAAGAAGAATATTGTTGCCATTCTTCCTATGGGTGTGGTAGTGAGGGCAATAGAACCGAAGAAGAAGACCGAAGACCCCTGGGTGGTGTGCATAGACGAGAAAGGTAGATGGGTTATACCCGTGCTGAACGGGCATAGAGGAGCGAATAAATTCGCAGAACTCATTGCTGCAGGGATATCGGCACAAGCGGTAATAACAACTTTGGAATGGCCATCTCCTACATCACCTTAGAATAAAATCAGGGCATCCAAGAATTTCTGAATAATATAACCTTCCGTAATCAATGATTTAGTAACTTAACTTTGTAACTTCTTTGGATAAAGAAGGAGAAAAGTTATATCGAGTAAATGGGAAGAATAGCCTGGTAAAAGACTTGTTAAATCAGGAAATGGACTTGATTGACGAATATTCTGAAATGGAGATGGTTATTCCGGTTAAATGAAAAAATAAAGAGAGTAGAGCTTCTAACTTGACAACCTTAACGCCGCATCAAATGGGGAATATGTCCAACCCAATTTTCTACTCCAGATTCTTCACCTTCTTTGTAACCTCGGTGATCATGCTATGATCTTTTAGATTGACATGATAGACCTTGCCGTATTTGAACAGTAGATCAATCGGTGTGTGCTTACGGTTGAGTTCCGCCTCCTTCAAGAGCTGCTCCCGTCTGCAGTGGATAGAGAAGAAAACCCTGTCGAGAACCGAGGATCTTGCCATCGAGATCGAGTTTAGCTAATCGAGTGACACAGCGTTTTTATCTATGAAAGATGTGATTTGTTCCCAAAATATATGGTGCATAAGAAGCAGGGAAAAAATATTGAGACAAATTATTATATTTTAGATTTTAGAAATACCTATAAACTAAATTGCGAAAAGATAAAAACACTGGAAGATGCACCATTAGAATCAAAATGTTTACAATTACCCATTCAAGCAAGATCTGAATTGCGAGATAAGATTGCTTACTATTATGCAAGAATTCCGAAAGAAGATAAGATATTAGAGGATTAGCGAAATAAAAAAGTAGGAACATTTAATGTGATAATTACATGTATCATGGCTTCTGCTCACGACACTCCGTCTGCTTCGCTTCTCGTCCCTCTGCGGAGGGTGCGTATAACAGAGCGTATCCGGTTTCGTGCCTTTTGGGACTTCATCTAAATCCAGCCATCGGCTGGAGTTCAGATACACTCGGAACGTCATCTGCCATTTATCTTTATAAAATTTTAGAACATACAGTATGACATGCAAACTACATACCACCTGACTATCAGTAAAAATCTTGTAAGTGATGCGCAATGGTTGGTCACATGTGGAGACCCAGAGAGAACCGATAAAATTGCCGCTCATTTAGATGATTCTGAAATAATCGGCAATAATCGAGAATATAGAACCTGGATAGGAACGCTACAGGGTACGAAAGTAGCAGTAATTTCACATGGTATAGGTGGACCGGGGCTTTCAATAATGTTAGACGAGGCATTTAAGATTATGCCGGTATTAAAAGGGGTAATTCGTGTTGGCACGTGTGGCGGTTTAAGTAAGGAAGCATCAGCAGGCAAAGTCGCCATTTCAGAAGGTGCGGTAAGATTAGACGGGGCATCTTCACAAATTATTCCTGACCCGGAATATCCCGCCGTCCCTGACATCAAGATGACATACGAATTGATTCAAATGGCGGAAAAACTTGCGATTCCTTATGTAAGTGGAATTACCGTTTCTACGGCAACACTTTATACTGGTCAGGGTAGGAAGGATGGATTTCGTGGATACCAGCCCAATGAGGTCAGATATAGCGATGCCGTTACTTATTGGAGCAGGCTAAGTGCGGTAAATATAGAAATGGAATGCTCATTGCTTTTTATTATGGGAAGACTGTTTAATGTTCCTACCGCTTGTGTGACCGGCATTATTGATGAACGATTGAACCGTGGCGATATTATCGTTGAGCAAAGGGATATAGCAATAGAGAGGGCAATAAAACTTGTTATAGAATATCTAAGGAGTCGGGTTTTCGATAATGTGGGAAAATAATATGAAAAAACATATAAGTGCAAAACTGGCTGGAAACACACTTTTAACTTCTTTAGCATTGTTAGAAGTATTCCATGTTCTCGTATTGTTAGAGATAGCGCCATATGAAATAATATGGGGCGGGCAGATAAAAGATACATCTTCTTTAGTTGTTTTTGAAGGTATTGCTTTAATTCTGCTTTTATTGTTTGCAATAATCGTTGCAATTAAAATAGACTATATTAAAGCTAAAAGATTAAAAAAGCTTGCCAATATCGGTGTCTAGGTGATATTTGTATACTTCCTTTTAAACACTATTGGAAATTTATTATCAGGGGTTACACTTGAAAAAATGATATTCACACCAATAACGATAATATTGACTGTTTTTGCATTTAGATTAGCAATTGAAAAAAATAGAATTTAACGAGAGCCTGCAGCTAACAGCGGATAAAAGAGAAATCAAAGATTTTCCCAAATTGCCTTCGGCAACTTATTTTATCCTCAATACGTTATATTCAATCGTAGGACAATTATTATTTAAGGGGATTTCTGCGTTAACATTTTGAAATAGAAATATTGTATGTGTTTAGCCACTCAGCATCAACTTCAACCTCAACATCTGAAAGGTGTTGAGCCCTTGCTGCGCCCACGTTGTCAATACTGTCATGATTCTTTCATGAATAGATG
>QBUL01000090.1 GCA_013180605.1 Candidatus Methanophagaceae archaeon GoMg1
TTTATCTCGATGGCTTTATCGTAAGCTGCTATGGCTTCCTCATACCTACCCAATTTACAAAAAGTAGCACCTTTATTGTTCCATGCCGTTGCAAGCTGCGGGTTTATCTCGATTGCTTTATTGTAAGCCGCTATGGCTTCCTCACACCTGTCCAAACCACTGAGAACAAATCCTTTATTGTACCATGCCTTTGCATCTTGTGGATTTATCCCGATAGCTTTATCAAGACACAGTAAGCATTCATTCGAATTATTGTTAAAATAATTACAGCTTGCGATATAAAATAGTATTGAGGAACAATTTTCATAGTTTTTAATAGATTTAAAGAAAGTAATTGCTGAAGTGAAATTCAATTTTTTATAATTTTTAAATGCACCGAGGACGTATATAGCTGAAGATGCATTTTCTTTTAAGGATTCAATAATTGTAATAGGTTCTTCTGTAACCATGGAAAACGTGGCTTTTTCAGTGATAATTAAGCTATTTTCTTCTTCAGCCCTGACCTCTAAGAAGGGCATCTCTGAAGGTATTACCTCTAAACTTGATAGTAGTGGGAGAATATAGTATTTTACCTCTCCTATGTTTCCAATCTTCTTTTTTGTCTCACCATATACGACCAAATGTGCTCCTACTTTCTTACCCTGACATTTCGCATCTCCTATATCGCGTATTGGATCCTCTAATATTATGACTTTTATTCCAAGATCTTTCTCTGCCTCAATTCTTTCCTTAAAATCAGTCGCAGTATTAATATCCGACCCAGTTTTCCCATATTCGTCAATAAAACAAAATGGTGAAATTGCCACCACTAATTGATCTTCCGGTGGTTTGGGTGAATAAAAATTATCAACAGTAAAAAATGCTACAAGACAAAGAATAAGTATAGAAAGCGTTATTTTAAGCATGCGATTTGAGTTTTCACGGTGGGACTCAACCCATTTATCAAAGATCTTTCTATTAAGTGCACAATATAAAACTAAAACCGCAACAATTAATGTAAGTAATACCTGGTAAGGCAAAGGAAGTTTTGATATTGTCTCTTGTAATGTTTTCCAAAAATAATCTAAAGGAAACAAACTACCCCCTCCTGATATGTCATAAGAAATATTATAAAAAACAAACTATAAACGTTTTGAGTAATCTACCCCCGCTTAGAATAAACAAATTTCATGATGAATAATAGGATGTTACAGCCAACTCCCATAACGTTCGTAAGTATAAGCGGGATGGAATCAATATGAATCCCATATAAAATCCATAGGAACATACCGGAACCCATGAAAGACATCAAAAGATATGAGAGGTCATCGAGTTTCTTGGTTCTGTAACCCTTCAATATTTGAGGGATAAAACTGGTTATGCATATAAAACCTGCGGTTAAGCCAAAAATTGTCCAGAACATAGTTAGATATTTAATCAGTATTAATCTAAAAACTTTCCAGCAAAAATTTATATTTAAAAGGTAAATAAATATATTCAGAGAAATACAAAATTTAAGGGAGACTAACAGAAATGGCGGTAAAAAGAAGTATTGAAATAACAGAGCAGATAAATCAAAGCAATAGATGGTCAGAAAGCATAGAAAATGTTTTGAACCTCCCTTCAGGTGCTAAGTATTTTCGCTGTGTACTCCAAGTAAATCCATTTAGTTACTTAAAAACCAATAGAGGAGTGGATCATGGGCTTGGTGAAGAAGAATATAACTCCCTTTTGGTTAGTAAATGCCGCGAGTTAGGTATAAAGATTATTGCTATTACTGACCACAACCAAGTGGACGGGATCAATGCTATCAGGAAAAAAGCCGAACCTTTAGGTATAACGGTGTTTCCGGGCTTTGAAGTTTCCTCCTCTGAAGGTGTACACTTACTCTGCATCTTTGACCAAGATACAGAAACTAATGTATTAAAAAGCTATCTAGGCGGTCTTGGGATTCATACCCCGGGCCCTTCGACAAAAAATTCATCAGAACCATTTTCAGAAATTTTGCGAAAGGTCCAGGAGAAATGGAATGGCATTTGTGTTGCTGCCCATATTACCAATAATGGCGGGCTCCTGCGCATGCTGAAAGATGGGGCAAGGATAAACGCATGGCGTGACCCTAATCTTTATGCTGCGCAAATTCCGGGTTCTATTAGTGATTTAGAATATGCAGATCAACAGATTGTCTTAAACAAGGATATAAATTATAAGAGAGCCAGAAGAGTTGCTGTTGTCAATGCATCGGATATAGGAAGACCAGAAGATTTGGAATCCTTTCAGGCTTCAACCTATATAAAGATGTCACAGCCAAGTGTTGAAGGTTTAAGGCAGGCATTTCTGGATCCAGATTCGAGGATTCGCCTTCTATCCGAAGAAGAACCACCAAGACATACAGAGTTGGTAGCATTGACATGGGAAGGTGGATTTCTTGATGGTGCCGCGATTCATCTAAACGGAAATTTAAATACACTGATTGGAGGTCGTGGAACAGGTAAGTCTACAATCATAGAGAGTCTCCGCTATGTCCTTGGCCTTGAACCATTTGGCGAAGAGGCAAAAAAGGCTTCTTCAGGAATATTGAAACAGGTAATCCGAAGTGGTACGAAGATTTCTTTGCTTGTTCGTTCCCATCACCCTTCTCTTAAGGATTACCTCATTGAAAGAACTTATCCAAATCCTTCTACAATAAGGGACGCAGATGGAAACGTGCTTAGTCTCACTCCGCGGGATATCTGCAGAAATGTAGAAATTTATGGTCAGCATGAAATCGGTGAACTTACAAAATCACCCACTAAATTATCAAGATTATTAGACCGTTTTTTAGATGAAGACCTCCATTTAGCCGAAAGAAAGAGAAAGACCCATAAAGATTTAGCACTCAACAGGAGGAAATTGATTGATATTCAGAAGGAACTTAACGAAATTTCGGAAAATCTCAGTCGTTTGCCATCTCTTGAAGAGACTTTTAAACGGTTTAAAGAGGCTGGATTAGAAGAGCGCTTGAAAGATCAGAGTCTGTTAGTTAAAGAAGAACAGGTTTTAAAAACTGCGAAGTCCCGTTTATCTCAAGTAAGAGATGGTCTTGAAAACATGCACATGGTAGTGGAAGTCGATCGGGCATTCGTCTCCGAAGTAGTCTTAAAATATCTTCCAGCTAAGGAGACACTTCGTAGGATTGATTCCGTTTTGGCGTTGTTAGAAACCAATCTCAGAAAGATTATTAAAGAATATGAGAAGCACCTGAGGACAGCAGAGACAGATATAGAGAAAGTTTCAGAGACGTGGGAACGACGCCGTCAGGAGGTGCAAGATGAATATGAAAAGCTATTACGTGAGCTTCAAAAAGAAGCTATTGATGGAGAAGAATTCGTCAGGATCAGCAGGCAGATTGAGGGATTGAAGCCATTAAAAGAGCGTCAGGAGAAATTAACCAAAGAAAAGGAGGCTCTTTCTGTAAGACGACTTAATCTACTAACAGATTGGGAGGACTTAAAGGCAGCAGAATTCAGAGCTATTGAAAAGGCTGCTAAAAAAGTAAACAAAAAATTGGACAAACAGGTTAGAGTAAAAGTTTCTTTTTGCGGTGACCGGGAACCCCTCTTTGATGTGTTACGTGAAAGGATAGGTGGACGTTTAAGTGAGACAACCGCTATATTAAGGGAAAGAGATGATCTTTCGCTACCCGAATTTATAGCAATATGTAGAAAAGGACCTGCTGAATTACAAAGCAAATTTAATATCACACCAGATCAAGCACGTAGGATTAGTGAAGCAGGAGAAGAAGTATTTATGGAATTTGAAGAACTCGATTTACCTCATACCACAGTCATGGAACTCAATGTCGGTTCACGGGATAAAGAAGTCTGGAAAGAAATGAAAGACCTGTCTACTGGACAAAAGGCGACGACAATCCTTTTACTTCTATTACTTGAATCTGATGCTCCACTCATCATTGATCAACCAGAAGATGATCTCGATAACTTCTTTATTGCTGAAGGGATTGTCCCAAAAATGCGGGAAGAAAAGCGTAAACGACAATTTATTTTTTCTACTCATAATGCAAATATCCCTGTTCTTGGTGATGCAGAACTAATCGTTGGTCTTAGGGCAGTTGGCGAGGCAGAAGAAGGACATGGAGAAATCCCAGTGGAATGGATGGGCTCCATTGATGACGAAAATGTCCGATTGAATGTGGAAGAAATCCTGGAAGGAGGCAAAGAAGCCTTTGAAATTCGCAGAGCAAAATATGGATTTTGAAAAGGGGGAGTGATAGCTATGAATAGAACAGAATTAATGGAAATTATTCGGAACAGTGAAAGTTCGGGTGTTGAATTTAAGAGGGATGATGTGCGTCCACAAAGCTTAGCAAAGGAGGTTGCATCATTGGCGAATCTTGAAGGTGGCTACATTCTTCTTGGTGTTGAAAAAGATGGCACTGTTACAGGACTGACACGTCCAGATATAGAAGAATGGGTAATGAATATCTGTTCTAATAATATCCAGCCGGCAATTATTCCATATTTTGAGATTGTTGTATGCGAAGGCGATAAAAAGATTGGGGTGATAACAATTCCAGAAGATAGCCCTGATAAACCGTACAAAGCTCTTCGAGGAAGCCAATGGGTTACCTTCGTACGAATAGGGAGCACTTCGCGGGAAGCGACCCGTGAACAAGAACAAAGACTCTACCAGGCTTCTGGTGTACTTCGCTGTGATATTAAGCCCGTTCCCGGCTCTTCTTTGGACGATCTGGACATTAATCGGCTCATAAATTATTTTAGGGATATACGCAGACAACAGTGCCCAGAACACCCAGAAAAACAAGAAACTAAACAACTAGAACAAAAGGTTACTGAACAATGGGAGACTTTACTCATAAATACAGAGATTATGGTTGAATCCCGCGGTAAAGCGATTCCTACGGTAGGGGGAATACTGCTTTTTGGGGAAAATCCCAACCACTATCTTCCCCAGGCGGGTATTTCTGCTGTTACTTACACGGGTGCGGAAAAGAATTACGAGGCAGTTGAGAGAGAGACGATTCGGGGACCAATCGTAGCTAGACTTGCGGGCGAGGAAGATATAGTGGATACAGGCTTGGTGGAGCGAGCGATAGAATTCGTTCGTAGAAACACGGGTTCCCGCGCACATCTGGTGCAAGGTAGACGCATAGATAAACCCGATTATCCAGAAGAAGTCATTAGAGAAACGATTGTCAATGCGATTGCACATCGCGATTATACTATCAGCGGGACAGATATCGAGCTATCTATTTACCGTGACCGTCTGGAAGTGATTAGTCCCGGAAGACTTCCCAACACGGTAACGATAGAACGAATGAAAGCAGGGTGCCGGGTGTCGCGTAATGAGCTTATCAAGGAAGTGCTCAGAGATTATCATTATGTTGAAGCAACCGGTCTTGGAGTTCCAAGAAAGATTATTGCGGGTATGCTCGAACATAATGGCACAGAACCCGATTTAATCGAAGATGAATATTCATTTACCGTACGGCTATGGAGAGAAAAATCTGGAAAGGGGTAACGCAAAATCGAAATTAAAAACACCTCGCCAGCACCTTAAAATCATCTGTCAATACCCCTTTCATCCCGGGATTATAAGTAGCAACTGCTGGATGATACAGCGGTATTATCTTTGTAATACCCGCAATCGTGCTCACCTTAAACACTTTCCCGTGTAGTTTACTTATTTTATCCTTCTTTAACCCGAATTTATCGAAGATATAGCCCAACGAGAAGTTCCCGAGTGTAGCAATAACTGCGGGTTCAATAATCTCTATTTGTGCATCTAAATAGGGTGTGCATGCTTTTAGCTCCTCTGTTACGGGATTTCTATTTCCCGGTGGTCGGCATTTAAGCACGTTGGCTATGTAAACGTCGCTTCGTCCCAACCCCACTGACCCCAGCAACTCGTCAAGCACCTTTCCCGCTTTACCCACAAACGGTATACCTTTTAAATCTTCATAGTAACCCGGAGCTTCACCCACGAGCATTAGTTTCGCGGATAACGAGCCTTCTCCGGCAACGGGCTTGGTCCTCGTTTTCCATAATTCGCATCGCCGACATTCTTTTATTCCTTCTTCCAGTTTTTTCATCTCTTCTTCTCGGGACATTGAATATCATTTAACATTTTTTATTTGTTAATCAATATGATTTCAATCGGGAAGGCGCAGGAATTAGTAGACCGTGAAATAGCAAACGACGCTTTGAGGAAGCACATGCTTGCAGTATCAGCAATAATGGGTGCACTTGCAGATAGAATGGGCATCGGAGGAGAAGAAAAACAGAAATGGATGCTTGTCGGCTTGTTGCACGACCTTGATTACGAACGTACAAAAGGCAATCCAGAGAAACACGGGCTTATCGCAGCGGAAATGCTGAACGAAGAACTGCCTGATGACTGCTTGCAAGCGATAAAAGCGCATAATACGCAAACCGGGTTTGAACCGAATAGTAAGATGGCAAAGGCGCTGATTGCCGCGGATGCCGTTTCGGGTTTAATACCGCCAACCGCATTGATGATGCCCACGCGGAAATTATCGGAAGTAACGGTGAAATCGTTGAAGAAGAAATTCAAGGACAAGTCATTTGCGAGGAGCGTAAGCAGAGAGGATATAATGGTATGCGAAGAAGAACTCGGTTTAGAGCGAAAAGAATTCTTCACGCTCGCGCTGGAGGCACTTCAAAGGATAAGTGATGAGCTGGGGTTATAGATAAGTTCTCATCTCTTTACGAGTTTATCATTTCCATTTGTAACAGAGATGTTACTCTGCCAAAATGTAAAGAACACTTCCGAAGAATGTTAAAACTTCTCTCGTTTTTCTTCTGGCATAAAACAACTTCAAATTTCTGAGTCAGCCAGTTAAAATACGCTGTATAATCTCCTCTGCCTTCGGTTCCACCGTATCCATAAGCTTTTGGAATTTACTCTTCCCTATTTTAGTTTTTAGCATACTAATATTACTTTCTGTTGTTTTAACTTCTGGAGTTCTGATTTCTCTGCGTATCTCACTGGCTAACAGGTAGCAAGCCAGCGCTAAATCATAATTTTCCAAATCCTCGAAAACCACGCCTAAATTATTAAACCAGTGGCCTTCACCGTGTCTGTCGCCAATCTCTTTAGCAATAGCAAGTGCCTGCTCGTAATATTCAATCGCTCGCTCCACCTGCCCCAATAAACGGTAAGCAAGTCCAAGGTTTCCGAGATCCGCGCCTTCACCGCGTCTGTCGCCAATCTCCTTAGCAATAGCGAGTGCCTGCTCAT
>QBUL01000089.1 GCA_013180605.1 Candidatus Methanophagaceae archaeon GoMg1
GTTACTTCCTTTCTTTACTCCTAACCTCCCGAAAAACTTTACTCATTTCTTCTCACACTCCTTTTCCTTTTTCCCTATTCTGTTTTATCATCTTTACCAATTTTGCAAGCTCTAAAATTCTCTTATTTCTTTTACTTGTGGTATATAAACTCATTCAGCCGGATCTAATTCTTTACCTCGACCTTCTGTCAATTTCAAATACTGTCTATAATCTTCAACTGTTATTCCACACTCATCTGATGCAACTATCTTGAACATTCTTATTTGCTCCTCCACTGTTTTAACCACTTTCTCGCTAATCATTTTCCGGATCTCCACAAGATTGTGTGGGTAACTTTAATTACGCTTCTTACTATATAGCCCTATGGATGACAAAAAGCTTATGAAAATACTGGACACATCAGAAGAAAGGATAGATATCTACTTAGATTTCATCAAAGGCAGTGAGTTCGCTTGCCCGATTTGTAATAAACCATGTAAAATACACGACACAAAAGATAGGAGTTGGAGGCATCTTCCTCTATTCCATTATGAATCTTATATCCACGCTAGAGTTCCAAGGACAAAATGCGAAGAGCATGGCACAAAAATCGTAGACATCCCGTGGTCAAGGCATGATACAGGATTTACATCGCTTTTCGAGGCAGATATTGTTGCCCTATGCAAAGAAATACCCGTCGCGTCAGTAGCAGAGAGAGTTAAGATTCATGAAGAATCTGCGTGGAGTATTCTTGCTTATCACGTCAACGAAGCACGGGAACATGTTGATTTATTACAGCTCGATACGATTGGCGTAGATGAAATCGCTGTTAAAAAAGGGCAAAGATACGATTAAAAAGTTTAAAGATACAATTTCTAAGAAGATTAACCCTGAACAGATTAAATATATCGCTATGGGCATGTCTCCGGCATTTATAAGTGGTACAAGCGAGTATTTTCCGACGGCAAAGATAGTTTTTGACAAATTTCACGTGATTTGTATGATGAATGATACCATCGACGATATAAGACGCAAAGAATACAAAACGAATAAAACACTTGGTAAAACCAGGTTTATCTGGCTGAAGAACCCGGAAAATTTGTCGGATAAAGAGAAAAAGAAGCTGCACTCTATGAAAGATATTGACATTAAAACTGCTAAGGCGTACCAATTCAAACTGGCTCTTCAGAGGTTATGGCGGGTAAAAACCCTTGCAGCAGCGCGGAATTATTTGAATAAGTGGTATTATTGGGCTGCACACAGTAAGATTGAAGAAATCGTCAAACTCGCGGTGACGGTGCATAAGCACTCTTATGGGATTCTGGAAGCAATCAGGACAGGACTCAACAATAGCGTTGCTGAGGGATTGAACAACAAAATCAAAACGGTCGTCAAAAGATCCTACGGATTTAAGACGGTGAAATACAGAAATACGATGATTTATCTGGTGGCAGGCAAATTGGAGTTGTCATCGGGTTTACCCACACAATGTTAAAGAGAACCATAATTTTCTCCTATTCCTTCATTCACATATAGCACATAACCCCCATTGTATGAAGTCATCCCATTCCTCTAATACTTCCTCCCCTTCCCTTTCCTCAATAATCTTTTTAAATCCCTAACTGCCTTTGAATTTAAGAAATCCATATGTTTCACTTTTGTTGTGAACGGTTCAGCCTCTTTATAAGTCACTATCGAGTCATCCCTTCCAACTGCTTTCAAAAATTATATGCTTCGTTCCGATAGCGTTGATTGCCCACAGGTTCTCATAGTAGTCCTCGCCGTTCCATCTTCCATATTCCGCCGCTAAATGGTACACAGAGTCAAGTTTGAGTTGATAGAGCGTGCGTACATAGTGCATCGGTCTTCTCCAGAACAATCTCCTGGTCGTCTATCTCTATTTTATCCCCTACCTTATATACCGGGCAGAATCTCCTTATCTCATGAACAACAATTTCTAACATATTACCTCTTTTAATTAGAATGCCTTGCACTGGTTATTAGTATTTTGGTGATCATATTTCCCGCCTTTCCATCACCAAATGGATTCTTCCAATTTTTATCTTTGTTTAGCATATGTTTAACACCTTCCGAAATCTTATTTTGATTCACTCCAACTAAAACATTACTTCCAACCTCCAACGTCTCTGGCCGTTCTGTGTTATCCCTTAAAGTAACGCAAGGAACTTTTAATATGCAAGTTTCCTCCTGAACACCGCCAGAATCAGTTAGAACCAACTTGGCATTCGCTTCTAACTGTAAAAACTCAAGGAATCCAAGAGGTTCAATTAATTCAACTCCTTTTGGTACTTCTAATCCAAACTCTCTTATCTTTTTCTTCGTTCTCGGATGTACTGGGTATATTGTAGGGTAATTAAATTTATTGTAAACCAATTCTAAGCCGTCTAAAATACCTTTTAACCTCCCTTTTATATCCACATTCTCCTGTCTGTGTGCAGTAACGAGGAAATATTCCTTAGAGTTTAAATTTAGCTTCTTCAAGATATCTACTTCCCTTTTTGCAATCTCTAAATTCTGATAAACAGCATCCACAATTGTATTCCCGGTAACAAAGATTTTGCTTTCTTCTATGCTTTCCCTTAACAAATTCTCCTTTGCCTTTTCTGTTGGTGCAAATAAATAATCTGAAACGTGGTCTGCCAAAACTCTGTTTATTTCTTCTGGCATGTTTCTATCATAACTCCTCAAGCCAGCTTCTACATGTCCTACTTTGATGTGTGATTTAACGGCAGCTAATGCACCCGCCAAAACCGTGTTTGTATCGCCTTCAACCAGCACTATACCCGGCTTCTCTTCTTTTAGAACTTTTTCTATGCCGATTAACATTTTACCTGTTTCTTCAGCATGCGTGCCTGAGCCAACGTCTAAGTTGTATTTTGCTTCTGGTAGTTCTAATTCTTCAAAAAAGATTTTGTCTAAGTTGTAAGAGTAATGCTGACCGGTATGCAGGATGAAATAAGCCAAGCCTTGCTTTTCACATTCTCTTATAACCGGGGACATTTTTATTATTTCAGGGCGCGTTCCGAGGATGATTGAGATTTTCATGATTTAAACCTATAACCCCCTGTAATAAAACCCCCTTCTTCTGCCCTATAAACCAATATCGTGTATTTTTCTAGTGAAATCACTATACCCCCTAATTTTACCGCAGAGGGCGCAGAGAACGCAGAGACATTAGAAAAACCAAGCGGAGTTTGGAACACACTTAAACTCTGCGCCCTCTGCGATCTCCGCGTTGATAAATAACTGGTTTTTTCGATTGTGCCATCATTGCTCCTTAGTTCGTTCATCATTAACTTTATCCACTCTTTGATGTCCCTTATTAACATCTTTTTCATGCTAATCCCTCCAAATATCTTTTACTTCTTGTAGCAAATGACTTTCAAGCTCTCGAGAGGTGTCAAAATAATCTTCTATCGCTCTTTTGCCTCTTCCTGTGATGATTATAATATCCTCAATCCCTGAAACGATTGCTTCTTCAACAGCAAATTGAATGATGGGCTTATCTATGATGGGCAACATCTCCTTTGGCATTGATTTTGTAGCAGGCAGAAAACGAGTTCCAAGTCCTGCTGCCGGTATTACCGCTTTTCTTATCATGTCATTCCCTCACTCCGTATTTCTTCTTTATCTCCTCATTTATTTCATCCACGGCCTTTAATAATCTCACATTCCGATATTTCTCAGCAAAAGAAATAAAGGCTTTCAAATCCTTTGGTAAACACTTCCCACCAAATGCTTTTCCGTGAACCGTTCCATACTGTCCTATGCGAGGATCCAGACCAACAATATCGACTACTTTTTGTGAATCTATGCCTAGCTTCTCACAAATAAAGAAAATCTCATTCCAGTAAGAGATTTTAGTTGCAAGCATACAGTTGGAAGCATATTTTATTAGCTCTGCGGTCCTTAAGTCTGTTCTAAAAATCGGTTTATTTAGTGGTTTATAAAGCTCTTCTAAAACATCACCTGATTTTTTATCATACTCCCCGATAACAATTCTATCCTCTGTAAAAAAATCCTTTTTGTAACATTCATCTTTTGTCCATGTATCCGCTATCTCAGTCAAGAATTCGGGATTCATGCATATTCCCATATCTTTACCAACCTTCTTATATTTCTCTAATATAGGAATTACTACTCGCTCAGTTGTAGTTGGAAGAACAGTGCTTTTTATTACTACCAAATGATATTCATCTTTACTTTTTAACGCCTCTGCAATTCCTCTTATTGCAGATACTATATAGCTTGAATCAAAACCAAGGCTACTAATATAGGGTGTTGGTACACAAATAAAACTTATATCTGCATTTTTTATGGCATTCAAATCATTAGTGGCTTTATGCTCTCTGCTTAACTCTTTAACTACATTCTCATCTATATCATAAAATATTACTTCATGTTCTAATCTTTCAAAGCCAAAGCCTATTGTTTTCCCTACTACCCCACTACCTATTATGCTGACTTTCATGTTTCTTTAAAATGCTTTAATGAGTTTAATATTTATATCCCTTGCAACTTCTCTTACTGTTAACGTGCTTAAACCAAAATCTGAGAAAATACCAAATATTCCGGTGAACGCAAGCGCGAAAGATAGGCGAAGCATTTTTCCGTAAACGCTTCTTCTAAAAGGGTTTATACCAAATCCTGCTGCACCTAAATAGCGGGCAGCGTACATGATGAAGAAGAAGCCTAATATGTAGCTCGCTATTTGGGAGATGAGGAGTACGCCGGTGTTCTTCGCTATTCTCTGGACGGTGTTCATATTATCTTTAGGGAAAGGGTAAGGGCTAAGGGCAAAAGGTTTTTGAACGTGCAGATATCAATTTTGGATTTGAGAGCATACTTAAACTTAAAAGTTTCTCTTTGTTATTTGATAGATGTAAAAAACTCCAAGTTCTTTAAATTTAAATTTAGGACCACTTTTACCCATTACCCTTTCGCCTCGTCCCCTTTGCCTCTCGCCCCCTCATCCCTCCTTTCTCAATCAGATAATCTTTCAAAGCCTCCTTCCAATCTCTCATTCTCAATCCAATATCGTCAAGTTTTTTATTCTTCAACTTCCGCATCGTCAACCCTGACGTAAGCGGCGGTGTTGATTACCACCATCAGGTTTGAGTTCTTTCAAAATCTTCACGCTTTCTGGATCGGTAACATCCATATCTCTGTGAGTCAGAGGAATTGCTTCCTCGCCAAATGTTTCTACCAGATCACTGCCTAATTGACCATTTGTACCGAGTATCGCTACCTTCACGCTTATCACCGCCTCCTTAACTAACTACTTACTCGATAAACACTACATTGAGTCCCAGCTTCACCGCGATATTGCGCTGGAAGTCGTCACTCGTCACGAAGTGACCATATCTCTGCGCTTGCACGATGTAAAGGGCATCGTATATGATGAGCTTCTCCTTCACCGCGATCTCCGTAGCACCGCGGAGATACCCCGCAAAGGATTCAAGGATCAGTACATCAGCGCCTAATTTCTGCAGCACTTTGAAGAGTACCGTGGCTTCACTGCTCGATATCTTGCGGTAGATCACCTGATGCTTCCAGATAGCATTCGAAACTTCAGCCAGCGCTAAGTCCAGTGAGCGTGGTTCAGCAGTGAGATAGTCCCTCACCTGCTCCCAGTGCTCTTCCTTCAGAACATACTTCGCGATCGCGGATGCATCAATTACTATCACGATCTTCCCTCACATACCTCGATGCTGTTCCTTTCTCAGGCGGGGGTATATTTTTGAGCATTGAATCTATCTCTTCCAAGGCTCTCTTCCTCTTGTATTCCTTCACCTTATCCTCTATGAACCTTCTCACTTCTTCGCTCCAGTTGATTTCCAATTCATTTACGCTCTCCTTCAACTCCTTCGGTATCCGAAAACTTATGACCTCCATACCACTCATTATATTAAATTTTGTAATACCTATATAAAAACATCGTTGTAATACACCTCTCCCCGCTCTACCAACACTCTCAACCTAGGCAACTGCCGGTCTTTTGGTGAGTTCTTTCTTAAATCCACCGCAACATCATAAATTGCACCTCTAATGCATCGAACTATTTTAGCTTGGGCATAAGGTTCCTTTTGGAAATGCAAGCCTCTTAAAACACCATACTCTGATTTTGAGTGGTTGTCCTGAATGAATTCACCCTTTATTCCTGCTTTTTCTTCAAAATCTTCTTTTTTATATGTTTCCATAAAAAATCCTCTTTCATCCTCAAAGACCTTTGGTTCTATCAAGATAACATCTGGAATTTCCAACTTTTTAAACTCGAAAGTCATCTTGGCTGCTCCTACCACTTCAGTTTCCATGGTGTTGGGTGCAATATTCTCTCGTCAGTTAAATGCTGCCACCACCATTCGTTCTCCTGATACCATTCAGTCGTCTCTTTCAATCCCTCTTCAAATCCATGTTTTGGCTTCCAGCCTAATCCACTGATCTTAGAAGAATCCAAGCTATACCTGATGTCATGCCCTGGTCTATCTTCCACAAACTCTACTAAATCGGGCTTATCCATAATTCCAAGAATCGCTGAAACTACCTCTAAGTTTGTCTTCTCTTCTCCACTTGAGATATTATAAATCTCTCCCTTTTCTCCTTTCTCCAAAACCAAATTTATTGCCTCACAGTGGTCTTTAACGTAAATCCAATCTCTCACGTTCTTTCCCGTCCCGTAAATGGGTATCTTCATATCCTTTTTCGCCCTAATTATCGCTTTGGGTATTAACTTCTCTGGAAATTGATACATGCCATAATTGTTCGTACATCTTGTAATCACCGCATCAAGCCCGTAAGTTCTGACGTAAGCCATAACGATCAAATCAGCAGAAGCTTTGCTCGCAGAATAGGGAGATGAAGGTTTTAGCATATCATCTTCCTTAAAAGAGCCTTTATCTATGTCGCCATATACTTCAAATATGTCGTCCGGTTTGCCTGTATCTTTCCACCAACCATTTACCTTTGTCCATCCCACCTCGTATCCGTTTTCAATGAGCCATTGGATGGCATCGGTAATCTCAAGCTCATTCCTCCAAGATGGCTTTATGCTCTTGCAAGCTTCTAATATGACTGGCTTGAAGAAGTAAATGCCGACCAAAGCCAAATTACTTGGTGGAACTTTATAAATACTATCCACCAAATCCCTACTCTTTTTCCATGCATCTAGATCCTTGTGACTTCTCATTTCTCTGTAATTTGTGATATGTGATTTGTGACGAGTTACCCATTACCCAT
>QBUL01000088.1 GCA_013180605.1 Candidatus Methanophagaceae archaeon GoMg1
GCGTACTCAAAGACATGAACATGAATGAATATGAGGTGGGTGGTGATACGGAGATGGAGGTAGAACAGACGTAGGGGACTTCAGGGGTTGAGAGTTCAATAGAAATGGAAAATGGAAGCATTAGGAGTAGAAAAAGGCAAATAACAATAGCACAGGATTCTCTGCATAGGGGTATAGAGGAAAGGAAAGTGACTACTATGAGTAAAATAAGACCGATATTGGCAATAATTGGAATAGCGCTGCTGTTATTTACAGCAGTATTGACAATGACATCAGGAATAGCAAATGCAAAGCCAACAGCGACAAGGACGTTGCCGGCAGAATCGGTATCTGCCGGTGAACCTTTTATCGTAAGAATTGAAGTATCTGATTACGGTATTTTTGGTCAAGTAGCCGAAACTCTTCCAGAAGGGTTTATTTATCTGGCGTCTACACTCGGTCCCAGAACAGTAGTGCAATGTGGACCAACAAACACATTCAAGTTCCAATTGCTTGGCGAAACTTCTTTCACTTACACGGTAATTGCCCCTGACAGTGAGGGCACTTACACATTCAGCGGGATACTCAAAGACATGAACAAAAACGAATACGAAGTTGTCGGTGATATGGAAATAGAGATAGAAGAAGCGGAGGAGGAAAGGGAACCATCTGTAACAAGAACACTACCTGAAGAATCGGTATTGGCTGGTGAAAGTTTCACCATAGAAATAGAAGCATCGCATTACGGTATTCATGGTCACGTGGTCGAAACACTGCCGGAAGGGTTTGTGTATGAGGATTCCACACTCAACCCGGAATCAGTAGCGGTTGAAGATAACACGGTTGAGTTCGAGTTGTGGTGCGAACCATCCTTCACTTACACCGTGACCGCACCTGACACTGAAGGCACTCACACATTCAGCGGGATATTAATAGACGAGGACAAGAATGAATATGAAATTGGCGGGGATATCGAAATAGCAGTAAAACTGGCACCCGGACAATTTGATACAGGTTCGCCAGCTAATCCATATCCGAGCATCTTCGGCACGCATACTGGGATTATCATTCCTTCACACACAATCACCGTGCAAAAGCTTTATACCTACCCCTGCTCCGGAACTGGCGGACACACAGAATCCATCGAGTTATATGAAAACGGCACTTTGATTGCAAATGGCTCATGGAACGGCTATGAAGGCGACTGGCATACTATAACAATACATGATGTGACTGACACTCCTTATGTCCTGCTATTGAAAGACCATGAATACAGCTACACCATATGCACAGGCTCGTATCCGCAGATAATTCATGCGAAGGAATTCAATGTAACTGGGGGCGGGGGAAAGATAACTTGCTCAGAATTCATAGACGCAAATGGGAGAAGATATGTTGATTGGATACCTGCAATAAGATTGGAGTAAATACTTAATGGAAACAAAATGAGCAAAATAAAACCTGTATTGGCGATAATTGGAATAGCGGTGCTGTTATTTACAGTAGTATTGGCAATGACAGCAGGGATAGCGAATGCAGAACCAACAGCGACAAGGACGCTGCCGGAAGAACCGGTACCTGCTGGTGGAAGTTTCCTCGTAGAAATTGAAGTGTCTGATTATGGTATAGTCGGTCAAGTGATCGAAACGCTTCCAGAAGGGTTTATTTATCACAGCACAAAACTTGATCCTGGGCAAGTCGAATCTGGACAAATGGGAGATATTTCCGGTGAGAAAAAGACAAATGAGCGGAAGTTCACATTACAGGGCGATACTTCGTTCACTTACACTGTGATTGCACCTGATAGAGAGGGCACATACTCATTCAGAGGGATACTTAAACATTTTGACAAAAAAGAATACGAAGTTGTCGGTGATATGGAAATAGTAGTGGAAGAAGCGGAGGAAGAAGAGACAGAACCTTCTGCAACAAGGGCACTGCCTGAAGAACCTGTATCAGCGGATGAAAGTTTCGCCATAGAAATTGAAGCATCGCATTACGGTTACTTTGGTCACGTAGTCGAAACACTCCCAGAAGGATTTATGTACGAGGATTCCACACTCAACCCAGAATCAGTAGAGGTTGAAGATAATACGGTTACGTTCTCCTTGGAAGGCGAACCATCTTTCACTTACACCGTGACTGCGCCGGACGAAGAGGGTACTTACACCTTCGAAGGCATACTCATAGACGAGGAAAAGGGGGAATATGACATTAGCGGGGATACGCAAATAGTGGTAGGAGAAAAAGGTAGCGAAGTTACACTGCCGACAAACATAACTGCCTGGAACCCCATAGAAGCAATTGTGAACAATACAGAAGGCGGATCAAGAACTTTCAATATCACCGTAAACCAAACAGTAAATATTAGCTGGCAAATAAACGGGACAGAGGTGCAAACAAATGAAAGCATAACAGAAGCTGCTTATACGAATGCGAGTGCAGTTATTGGAACCTGGAACGTCTCTGCAGTCGCAACTAACACAACAACGGGATTATCAGATATGCGCACGTGGATATGGAGCGTAACACTTACACCCACCATAACACCCACACCAGCAGTGAACATAACTTCAACCCCAACACCGACCCCATCAGTAACACCAACTCCTACATCTAAACCTTCTCCAAGTCCTGCATCTGTATCCACACCTACACCATCGCCACCAGGATTCGAGGCAGGATTCGTTTTTGCTGCAATCTT
This sequence comes from Candidatus Methanophagaceae archaeon GoMg1, assembly GCA_013180605.1. Taxonomy (GTDB): domain Archaea; phylum Halobacteriota; class Syntropharchaeia; order Alkanophagales; family Methanospirareceae; genus QEXZ01. Next base: position 2,684 of record QBUL01000088.1, read on the forward strand.
TGCAGTAGCATACCTACTTTTGCAGAGGAAAAAAAGTGGTGAAAGATGAAATACAATTTTTCAATAAAGGAGGGAGAATAGAACCTAAAAACCCCTCCTTTTTTCTTTTTTATTTATGATAAAATGTATATTCTAAATATGAACATAATCACAAAAGTAGTTAGCTATATCATTATAATCTTCATAATTATCTCGCTCAACTTCTTTTTACCAAGAATGATGCCTGCGGGTCCGCTCTCAGGTCTGACGAGCAGTGATAAAACGGTTTTGGAACAGTACACCAATTATATGACCAATCTTATGCACGGGGACCTTGGTTGGTCAACATCCAAAAATGCCCCTGTGTGGGATGTATTAATGAGAAGTCTAAAATGGACGCTCCTTCTTGTCGGCACTTCAACTGCGATTTACGTAATCGTAGGAATCTTATCAGGGGCTGGATAACAGTGTTCCCTGATGGGACCTTGAAAAGGCGGACTTTAGATGATTACAGGGAAGAGAACAAAAGGACGTACCGAATTAAGTGAAATATATTTGGTTTGTTTAGTGTTTAGGATTTTGAGTTTAGGATTTATAAGTCCATAGGAATAAATATATTATTTCTTTGGTAAAGCTTTCTTATAAGCCCTTACAGGGCTTGCGGGGTCGTGGGGCAGAGCCCCACAGAAAGAAAGGTTTATGATAAGGAAATTCAGAATCTTGGACTTGGATGCGATTTTAAGAATAGAGAAGAAAGCATTTCCAAAGTCGCCTTACAGCAGATTTACTTTCTTGTATTATGCATCAGCATACCGCGATAATTTCCTGGTATATGTACAGGAGGATATGAGAAAGGGCTTGAATAAAATCGGTGGCTATATTATCTTTTATCCTGAAGGGCATATAGTATCCATTGCAGTGCATCCCGCGTATAGGAGGAGGGGTATAGGAGCTGAGCTTGTCGGAGAAGTTTTGAAAAGAACGAAAGGGAATGCGAGTGTAGAAGTCCGAGAGAGCAACGAAATAGCAAAGGAGTTTTATACGCATTTGGGCTTCTCCATGCAGTCTATAATCCAAAAGTATTATGGCGATGAAGATGCGCTGTTGATGATTCGGAGAGGCAGTGTATAAGGTATAACTTCCTTCTATTTAAGACACAGATTACGTGGATTTACACGGATTTTTTCTTTTGGTGGGTTGAGTGAGCTATTTTTAACGGCATTAATCTTTTCATCTGTGTTAATCTGCGTTAATCTGTGTCTATAATTTATTCTTTTGATTAGTAAAGGTTTTTGTAACCCAATATGCCATTAACGACCCAACACACCCGGAAACAAAAGCAGCAAGGATGAGTATTGGCACGTATTTTGGCGGTGCCCACGCCCCTGCATGAACTCCAATAGCTATCCATGTAATCCATAAACACGCTACGTTCCCAAGACCTCCTCCCGTTACACCCCTAAATTTAGATTTAGATGCTGACTCGGACGCCGTTAACTCCACGAAAATGCCCATTGAAAGCAGTGCTACAATCGCATAAACACCAAACCAGATTGGTGAAACAACACCATACCACGGCGCTATAAGCAGGCAAAAAGAAGCGATTAAAAGCGAAGTAACGATTCCTGCATATTTCTTTTTTATAATCGCATGCGCTAAAGCTACCCAGAATACAAAGATAAAACCGCCTAATAACGCCATTCCCGCCGCAGGTCCCGGTACGCCAAGCCATTGAGTAAACGCTTTTATCGGAAGATATGTGTTTAGTAAAGCGCTGCCAAGAGCAAACAAAGCTATCGTCCCGAGTTCATACACATCGAAATAAGTCTTTTTCTCTTTCATCTTTCTTTTTTTATAACCACAGATTACACAGATTCTCACAAGATTATCCTTTTTACCTCCTGACCCTTCTTACCAAATTTTAATAATTCTTCTGTGTTAATCTTGTGTAATCTCGTGGTTCCATTAAATACTTTTTTTGTTTTCACCACCCACATTTGCTGCATACAGGATGCACCCCCCTGTTTTTAATAAACCCTCTATACGCTTGTGACCTCAGAATGTTACCAACTCCTCCCTCACTATCAAGCACGTTACCCATTGAAAATTCAGGTAGGAAACAGCATGGTGTTAGTTTACCATCATAAGTGACAAACACGCTGTACTTAACGATTCGGCATGGCAAAGACTGTCTCAGGGGGCAAATAAATCTCAAACTTTAAGTCCTTTTTTAATTCGTTCACCGCATGAAATAATTTTTCCTCCTCGTTTTTCGATACGTATTTTACATCAGGGTCTACATTATAAACATTAAAAAGCCGGTGAAGGATAACTGCGTCTATCCCCGCTTCTTTCGCAAGTTTTATCATGTCCGGGATTTCATCATAGCTTTCAGCGTATATCGTGATGTCAAGATACGTTTTTGGCGTTCCCGAGCCTAATCGCGCCTTTTCGCTCATCAGCTTTTCCCGCTTAGGTATGAATTTCAGTAATACATCCTTATTGCATATCCCGAAAGCGATTTCACGCAGACCCGAGTCAAAAACATTACCGATGTTTTCTTCTATCAGCGTTCCGTTAGTGGTAAGATTCGTATGCACGCCTTTCGCTTCCGCATATCGTATCATTTCAAATACCTCCTGGTTCAATAGAGGCTCGCCCCAGCCGTGTAGTGCAACGTAGCGAAAGTTATACGAATCCAATATAAACTCGAAATCATCCTGTGAGAGCGAACCAACAGGTCCTCCAAGATTGCTTCTCATGCACATTTTACAGTTTAAATTGCATTTCCGGGTGGGTTCTATTTGCAGCGTTAAATAACTGAACATTCGCTTGAACATTTTTGGGAGGGGAAAAAATAAAAAAGGGAGAAGTAGAAAGCGGATTCCCGCTTACTCCTCTACCTTTCCAAGGTTTAGTCGTTTTAGTGGGTGAAAGAAATTCGCAACAAAGATACTGCCGAGAACGACAGCACCTATGACTTTAGTTGCTATTATCGCTTGAACAGCGACAACTCCACCCACCGCCGCTACAGTTATTGGTGCGCACATTTTTGGTATATACCTCCAATTTATTATCTGTATTTTAGGTATATTTAATACTTTCGGTTTTTATCTTTATGCCATTTTTGAGAACCGGATACTTTTTTTCTCTTTCGTCACACGCACAGCCGCACAGCAACAGCTATTAGCTGCTATTACAGCTCACCAGAGCAGGGAGTGCATACTGCCTTACCTCCCTTTACTCTCACATGCGTTTCCAGGACCTTTTCACCACAAACAGAGCATTTCGTTGATGAGATTTTTCACCTCGCTTTTGTAGTTGCATGTTATACAATTCACTCTTCTCCAAAAAAAAGAAAAGGGAAGGGGGTAGGGGGTGATGTTACGTTTACCCCCTCGCTTCCCGAGTTTTAAATTTTCTTAGCGGTCGTATCTATCCTCTCTTTCTTCTCTTCGCCACATACACAAGCGCACCAGCTATGGCTATGGCTGCAATTACTGCGAGTCCATGGATTGATGGCGTTTCTTCTGCGGGTGCCGGTGTATCTCCGGGTGCTGGCATGATATCAAGTTCAACCAGCGGATTTACGCCTGCAGATTTGAGCTTGTTCAGTTCAGCCGGACTATCGACATCGAATTCTTTTACTGTGTGAATAAGGGTCTCCGGGCTGTCCATGTAATCCAACATCCATTGATTTATCTTCAACCTCATCCACCACCATCTATGTGTGTCATGAGCTTTGAGGTCTTTTCTGCTTACTCCGCCGCACATTTGAAATGCTTTATCCCAATCCCATGCTATGACTATTCCTTTTCCCGTTCCAGTAGCCGAGTCCCATCTGATTACAACATTGGCGACATCTTTTGCCTCTTTTGGCAATTGTTTCGTCTGTTCAGGTGTAAGGTCCTTTGCAATGTAATTTTTATTTCCAATGGTAGCCTCTAATATCCATTGCATGACGTCGTCCTTGCACCATGGCTTAATTGCAATTATCTGGTATCGTTGGCTTGGTTTTTCCAATGGCAAATTTTTATCTATATATTTGACGAAGAGATATCCACTTGCAGACCCTGGACAGATGTGATTATGGAATTGATTTGCACGAAGGAGTTCCGGTGGTGCGCCCTTTGCCCAGACGTTTGCAAGCGTCATCATCGTAAACTCGTTGTTAAATGGCTTTGCACCGCCACCAAATACCTTCGCCTTCATCTTCTCATCCCATGCTTCTGGCTCGTTCAGCAGCTTATCCGCACCAATATTCTCCTTCACAATCTTTGTAAAGACCTCCCCGTCAGCAAGCACCTTGAACTCATCAACGCTCTTACCGAGCACCGCATTATTCACTTGGAGATACACGCACTCTTTCGTATTCTTACTGAAGAAGGCAAACCAGAGAGGCTTCTCTCTAC
>QBUL01000087.1 GCA_013180605.1 Candidatus Methanophagaceae archaeon GoMg1
TTGAGGAAGCGCATAGGGATGGTATTTCAGCAACCAAATCCGTTCCCGATGAGTATATTTGATAATGTTGCCTACGGACCGAAGATACATGGAGTGCGAAACAGAAAGTTGGAGGGAATAGTGGAGGCGAGTTTGAGGAAAGCGGCATTGTGGGAAGAGGTAAAAGACCGGTTGGAAGAAAGCGCATTGAAGTTTTCCGGAGGTCAGCAACAGCGGCTATGCATTGCACGCGCACTGGCGGTAAATCCGGAAGTCGTTCTCTTTGACGAGCCATGCTCGGCGCTGGACCCCGTATCAACAGCGAGAATAGAAGCGCTGCTACGAGAATTGAAAAAAGATTATACGATTGTTATTGTTACGCATAACATGCAGCAGGCTGCACGAGTATCTGATTTTACCGCTTTCTTCCTCATGGGAGAACTGATAGAATTCGGTGTGACTACGCAAATATTTGAGAAGCCGAGAGATAAGAGGACTGAGGATTATATTACTGGGAGATTCGGGTAAAATGGTAGTAAGAAAAGAATATGTAGAGGATTTGGAAAAGCTCAAAGGAGACGTGCAGAGGATGGGCGAACTGTCGAAGGAATCAGCGAAAAACGCCATCAAAGCTCTTGTCCAGCGAGATATGGAATTAGCATCGAGGATAATCAAAGATAACAGCGTGATAGACGAACTGGAATTTGATATAGAGAACAGGTGTATGAAACTGTTAGCGTTGCAGCAGCCTATGGCGGTTGACCTCAGAACAATAGGAACGTGCATGAAGATAATAACGGATTTCGACAGGATAAGCGACTTAGCAGGGGATATTGCGGTGATTGTCCGGAGGATAGCGGATGAACCACATGCGAAACCGCTGATTGATGTACCGAGGATGTCGGAGCTCTCGCAGGGCATGATTGCTGATTGTTTAAAAGCGTTTTCGTCAGGAGATATAAAAATACTGGAAGATTTCTCGGAACGAGACGATGTGATAGATGCGCTATTTGACCAGATCAGGCGGGAATTAATGATGGTAATGATAGAAAATCCGAAATGTATTACAAATGCGAGTCATCTGCTTTTCGTGGCGTTGCATTTAGAGCGAATCGGCGACCACGCGTGCAATATTGCTTCTCGTATTGTATACATGGTCACGGGGGAGAATAGGAAGTTTGAGTGAGGTAGAAAAATGGAAGCGAGAAAGGTTCAGATAACCGGGAAATCGACGTATATGATTACACTGCCGAAGAAATGGGCGGTTGATATCGGGCTGCAACCTGGCTCACTGGTGTCAATCACGTATCGCGATGATGGAACGTTGCTGCTCACACCACCTATGACTCAACCTTTTATCAGCCGTAAGACACTGAAAATTGATGGTGATATGAGTGAGCTCAAAATGGATATTATAGGTGCTTATGTGATGGGACACCAGTTCATAGAACTTCATGCGAGTATGATACCACAGGAGACGAGGAAAGAGATAAAAGAGCTATGCAAAAATCTCATCGGTAGTGAGATAGTAGAAGAAACGGGAAATAAAATGGTAATCTACGACATCCTGAACCCCGGTGAATTTACGATTGAAAGAGGACTTAAACGGATGAATGCACTCGTATCAGGAATGCTTAAAGACCTGATAGATGTTTTCGATGCGAGAATAAAGGAGGAGATGCTGAGTGAGATTGTGGCAAGGGATGAAGAGGTGGATAGGGTTTACCTATTAATCTTGAAGCAATTCATCAGGAGATTAAAAGCGGGTTGGGTGTCGAAAGAAGATCAGTTAAACCTCGTTGAAGCTTTTCATTACCGCCTCGCAGCGGATAATCTCGAAAGAATCGGCGACCATACGGTAAAGATTGCCAATATGCTCCGTTCTATTGACTTTGATAAGGATGTGCCGAAGGATATTACGGGCAGGCTCGTGGGGGTAGGGAAGGATTCGCTAGATAGTATTGAGAAAGGCGTCATTTCACTCCGAAGCACGGATACAGAGCTTGCGAACAGGGTATTGAGCGGGAATGCGAGGATAAAGGAGAAGATATCGGAAATCAGCCGATTGACGATTGCCACGCCAAATGCGTTACCTCTTGGAATCATAACCGACAGTATCAGCAGGATAGGGGACTATGCGGAAAACATTGCGGAACTTGCAATTGATTTACGCCAATTATAGGGTGATCCCACTCTTCCTGTGTATATCTGTTGCAATTGCATCTTTTGGTTATGTAATCCTGCGGCGGGCATAATCTATATACACTATAAACTTTACATAGATAACCAATATCAAGGCTGATGATAATAGACAAAAGAGATGAGAATAATCGTAAGCATGGTTATGGCGGTGACACTTTCGGTGTACACGTTTGGTAGTGTATGCTGGTATGCAGCCTCCTCGCTCTTTAACTCTATCATACCAGTCATTTCCCTCGCTTTCATTGTTTATCTTGCATTTATATATCTTATATACGAGCCTCTGGAATCCTCTGTCAACTCTTTCTAATTTACCCTTATTCATGCAATTATTGCTCTTTTGCTAACTAACGCATCGAGTTTGGTATTGAAGAATACAAAACTATATATACTTATATATCTGAAAATAATAAAAAATAACGAATTTGGGTTGCTCCAAACAAAGAGGTGTTAGAAAGTGTCGGGAAAGATAAAATTATTAGCCATTGCTGGCGTAGGGAACTGCGCAAGTTCTCTTGTACAGGGTATCGAATATTACAAGCACATAGGTGCGAAGGATTGCATCGGGTTGATGCACTATGAGGTCAACGGATACAGACCAGGGGATATAGAAGTTGTAGCTGCGTTTGACGTAGATAAGAGAAAAGTGGGAAAGGACATAAGTGAAGCGGTTTTTGCAGAGCCTAACTGCACTGCGGGCTTTTATCGGGTGCCTTATTACGGTGTAGAAGTGAAGATGGGAACGGTTCTGGACGGTGTGGCATCGCACATGCACACGTATCCTGATGATAAAACCTTCGTGGTTGCGGATGACGAGCCTTGCGATGTAGTGAAGCAACTTGAAGATAGCGGTGCGGAGATTTTGATAAATTACATGCCCGTGGGTTCAGAGCAGGCGACGAGGTTCTATGCGAAAGCAGCTCTGGAAGCGGGCGTGGCGTTTGTCAATTGCATGCCGGTGTTCATCGCATCTGACCCGGAATGGGGGAGGAGATTCGAGGAGAGGAAATTGCCTGTTGTTGGGGATGATGTGAAATCGCAGATTGGTGCCACGATTGTTCACAGAACGCTTGCGAAGTTGTTCAACGACCGTGGATGTAAGCTCGACCGGACTTATCAGCTTAATACAGGAGGAAATACCGACTTCTTGAATATGCTGAACCGCGAGCGATTGAAATCAAAGAAGATATCAAAGACAGAGGCAGTGCAATCGGTTCTGGATGAGCCGTTGATGTTGGATGACATCCATATAGGACCTTCGGATTATGTCCCCTGGCAGCGTGACAACAAGATATGTTTCTTGCGAATGGAAGGAAGAATATTTGGAGATATTCCAATAGACCTGGAACTCAGACTGTCAGTGGAGGACTCGCCTAATAGTGGAGGAAGCACGATTGATGCGATACGAGTGTGCAAACTTGCGCTGGACAGAGAAATTGCAGGACCACTGATAGAGATATCTGCGTATACGATGAAGCGTCCACCGGTACAGTATCCAGACGAAGAGGCGAGAGAACTTCTGGAGAGATTTATAAGAGGAGAATAAAATTGAAGGTGGTTGAGAGGATAGCCATGATTTCTAAGGGTATAGACACAGATTAAATAGAAGGAAGTTATACTTTATCTACAATGAAAAAAGAGGCCATATCCCGAGCTAAACCACCCTATTTCCTCTCTTTGGGGTTTATAACGCATGATTTGTGCGAGGATAGGAAAATAATCGGTGGTGCTTCGGCATATTCAGCAATATTAGCGAGGAATTTTGGTGCCGCTTCTGCAATTGCCACAAGCATAGGGAAGGATTTTGAAAATTTCGACGCTTTAAAAGGTATTCGGTTAGCGTATCAAATGAGCGAAAGGACAACGACATTCATAAATAAAACTTTTAAAAAAAGTTTTATCAAAAGCGCTTCGCAGAAAGGAAGGGAAAATATAAGCGAAGGGAGAGTTCAATATGTTACAGGTGTTGCGGATAGGATAAAGGAGGAAACGATACCCGAGGAGTGGTTTAACGCTGAAATCGTTTATATATGCCCGGTATTGGATGAGTTAGAAGAGGAGATAGTCAAAAAATTTGATGGCTCTGTGATTGGTGTAGCACCACAAGGCTGGATGAGAAGCGTTGTCAAAGGAGGGAGAATAGAGAAAAAGAGGTGGAAAAAAGCGAATGAAGTTTTGTCGAAGGTGGATTTTGTGATAGTCAGCGAAGAGGATATTTTTGAGGAGGACATTCCGAAATATGAGGAACTTTCAAACATTTTTGTGTTGACGAGGGACAGGAAAGGTGCGGAGTTGTATTACGATGGGACCCATGAACATATACCTGCTTTTGAAAGAAAAGAGGTAGATGCTACAGGTGCCGGGGATGTATTTGGTGCTGCTTTCTTGTTGAGGTATTATGAGACGAAAGATGCGGTCGAGTCGGCGATATTTGCATCCTGCGCTGTTTCTTTTGTTGTTGAAAAAGAGGGTGTAGATGGGATTCCTTATAGAGAAGAAGTTGAAAAGAGGATGGAGAAAGAAGGAAGAGATTTTCTCTCCATCAGATAAAATTTTTGTATTTCTCTCTCGCTTCCTGTCTATTTGTCACCATGTCCAAAACGGTATGTTTCTTAGTCCTTTCTATCATTATCATATTTCTTTTCCTTGGTAACCGTGCCATTTTCAATATACAGGGGATTGATATCAAAATAGACCGTTAAGTGGTTGGATTTCCCCCACTCTAATGCGTATTTTAACGTATTAAGATATACTGCCGGATTAGGGTTGTCCGGAGGACCTCTCAGCCAGAAATGCACTTCTCCAATTTTGTGCCGTTTGACGAAACCAAAAAAATTCTTCCCCGTGTAAGTGTAAGGGCTGTTAATTTCAGGACTTGCGCTAAAGGGAGCGCGCAACTTGTTCACGCCGCCAATCTTACTATATGCCCCAAACTTTTCCAAATCAACATTCAAACCATATCTTTCTTTCGAGTCGCTTACACAGCTATCAAAGTACAATAAACATTCACAATATTTCTTCCCTTTAGCTCTACCAATATTAATGAGATAAAACGGGATGTCTTTATATCTATGATCTTCTAAGATTGCCACGAGCTCATTAATAACCTTTTTGGGGTCTTCTCCATTTAACTTCAAATCAATCTTTGGGAAAGTAAATCGCTTAAAATTTTGACCATTAGCTTGAACTTGTCTTGCATGTTCAGAATATACGCCGAGAATATTTTCTAATTTCCCATCATCCCCAGTAACAATAGCGGGTGGATGCCCACTGAAAAAACCACCATTATATTTCTGAATATCAAACTCAACAAAATAAGGATTTAATTCTACTGCATCTCTTATTGCACCTGCTGTATTCTCCTCTTCCTCGGATTCAAATAGTCCTCTATGAATACAAATACGTTCTCTTATTTCTTCCGGGATGGAAAACAAATCATCTGATGTAGTCATTTGGAAAAGGGCGTGAGTATGCACAATAGATTTCACTATCAGCCACGGCAACTAAGGAGTTTGCGACGAATACCTCGAAATTTATGAAAGAGCGTTGCTCTAACTCCTCATATAGTGCTTTTAAAGTCTCTGAAGCCCTCTCATCAAATCCTCCTATTACTACGGGCTGCTTCTCGAAGTCCTCTTCTGAATCGCTCCCGACAAATTCGGGATTCAAGCAAATCCCGTAATTTGAGTTATCCCCATGCGTGTATCTTGCAAGTAGATACACCATGAATTTTGGCGATACCACGCTCTTGAACACGATTAAGTGGTATTCCTCTTTGCTAATGCCTATTATTCTTGAATAAACTTCTTCCACCTCCGAAGAGTCGAATTCCCCGGTTATTGTCGTAGGTGGCACACAAATAAAAGAGATATTACTGCGTCTCACCGCTCCATCGAGGTCGTAAGAAACTTTGTAGCCCTAGAAGCGAGTGTTTTTAACACCGCTCGATTCCTGTCGTGAAATATCACCTCAAACCCATACCTCGCAAATACCTTGCCTACTGCTTTTCCTCCCAGACCGCTACCCAAGATTGACAATTTTACATTCTTGTCCATATTCATAAAACACCCCCAAAAAGAATGGGTCTCCTCTCACCTCCTTTATGCTCTCTTTTACATTTTCAGGGTTAGTGAAGCGTCTTATCTCGAGAACCACGTTCTCGGGTTGAATATCCCTGATGTCCCTGAGCACGCTTCCCGCATCTATTTTCCCCTCGCCGGGCGGCAAGTGCAGGTCAGAGATACCATCATTGTCGTGCAGATGCACGTGTTTTATGAACGGATGCAGCACATCGAAAAAATCACTAAGCGGGATGCCGTAGCGTTCTGCGATGATGAATGCGTGCCCTGTGTCGAACGTCGCGTAAATATCCGCATCCGCAGCGTGAAGAAGTGCGAGAAGCTCAACGGGCAAACTCCCTACTCTATTGTCATCGAGATTCTCGAGGCACAGCGTCACCGAATAATCTTGCGCTAAAGGAGCGAGCAACTTGAGGTTTCTGACGGTATTCACGAACGCTTTGCGGTAAGAAACGCCTGCGAACTTAGCTCTGTTCTCCCTGACGATGTCCCCGCCGTGAATGACGACATGTGTGACGTCCAAGAGCGAAGCAATCTCGAAAACACGCTCCATAACTCTGAAATTATGGCGCAGCATTCTCCCGAGGTCAACCCTCAGGTTCGGCTCCTTTGCGTCTGAAGTGGGTGCGTGTAATGAGAACGCAACGTCAAACGAATCAAGTCCCCACAGCATCGCGTGATTTATCTCGAGCGAACGGTCCAGCAAGGCAACGT
>QBUL01000086.1 GCA_013180605.1 Candidatus Methanophagaceae archaeon GoMg1
TTGCCATAAGAATAAATCGGCGGTTAATATAAAAGAGTTTTGAGTGAAACTATGGATGGAAGAAGTCGTAGCAATTGTCGAGACCAATAACTGCTTCAGTGATGGCATTCAACTCGTAACTGGCTGTACTTTCGGAAACAACGGTCTTATATTCAGGGATTATGGAAAAACCGCAGTAACAGTAGCGAGAAGAGATGGAACGGCGATAAGAATCGCGCTTAATCCTGATTTTGATGACTCTGTCGCAGAAAAATATCCCGATGCGAACTCATTGTTTGATAAAATTGTTGTCCAGAGAGAAGAAGCAACAGAAGAGGAAATGAGAAGGTTAATGCAGTTGTTCACAGAGATGTCCATCGAGATGCTGGATGTGCCAGAGGATGAAATGTTTAGAACTGAACACAAAACGCTAAAGTTGCCGGAGTATGCCCCAATATTCTCGTCAACGAAATGCGCATTTTGCGGTGAAAAGGTCATGGCAACTCGCATAAAGGAGAGAGATGGCAAGCCCGCCTGCATTCCTTGCGCAGGTGCTGAGTATTACGAGATGAATGGGACGGGAATTAAAGATGTTGGAGGGAGTAAAAAATGATATTGGAGCCAAATAAAAGGGAACAGGTAATTCCAATGCCCGTAGTATTGATTTCCACGGTTAGTAAAGAAGGAATCAGGAATATAGCACCATACGCAAACGTAATGCCGGTATTAAGACCCTGGAACCTGATAGCCATTGCCTCGTGGATTAAAAGAGATACTCTGGATAACATCCGAGAGACAAAGGAATTCGTGATAAATGTTCCCTCCGCTGACCTTGTAGAGGAGGTGATGATTTGCTCAAAGAACTATCCAAAAGAGGTAGATGAATTCGTGGAGGCTAAACTAAAAGAAAAGCAATCGAAGAAGGTCAACGTGCCATCTATTGAAGGGTGCATCGCATGGCTGGAATGTATTTTGGATAAAGAGATAATCGAAGAGGGAAAGTATTCAATCATTATCGGAAAAGTGGTGTATCTCGAATCTGATAACCAATACTTCAAAAATGGTGATATGGACTTTGAAGTGGCGAGACCTCTTTCAATGATGGCTGGTGATGAAGGGATGTATTTCACCGTGCCTAAGGATACAGGAGATTATCGGAAGTATGCTGAGATGTTTATAGGCGGTAAATAGGAGGTAAAAAAAGAAAATGAAGAAAATTATAGCTATATTTTGTCTGGCAATACTTTTGTGCTGCGCTTTCAGTGGAGCGGCAGTTGTGGCGGAAGAAAAAGTCGTAAAGGTTGGAGTTGGTGCTCCCTCAGGTGATTGGGGCTATCCTTCTCCATTTGGATTCTATCCGAGGGGACCGGGTTACATAAGAATGAGCTTTGGATTCGATACGCTGACATGGAAGGACCAAAACGGTGTTGTAATACCCTGGCTTGCAGACAGTTGGGAGATGTCCGATGATGGCAAGACATGGACATTCCATCTTCACGAGGGTGTGAAATGGCATGATGGAGAACTGTTTACCGCAAAAGATGTGAAGTTCACTTTTGATTACACAAAAAAGCAAAAGATTGCTTTTAAGTGGTTCCAGTCCTTAGACTACATAGACCATGCAGATATTGTGGATGATTATACAGTTGTTATATACCTTACCAAGCCTTTTGCACAGTTCCTGGCGGATATCGCTGGAGATGTTCCAATAATACCTGAGCATATCTGGAAGGATGTATCAGACCCAACTAAATTTACGGGATATGAAGCAGTTATAGGAACAGGCCCTTTTAAACTGGTAGAATACAATAAAGATCTGGGATGTTACGAGTGGGAAGCAAACAAAGAATATTTCAAGGGCAAACCGGTTATAGATAAACTCATTTCTATGGCGGTCAACGATCCCGCGGCAGCATTAACAACCGGAGGCATAGATGAAACCAGTTTCTGGGGACAAAGTGCCGAAGCAGCATCAGACTTTGAAAACAATCCTGATTTTGGAGTTCGGTGGGGTCCAAGTTACTGGGTGCTGCAGGTCATCTTCAACTGTGAAAAGTATCCAACCAACATCACTGCATTCAGAAAAGCACTTGCATACGGTATAGATAGAAAAGAGATCATTGAACAGGTTGTGCATGGTTATGGCATATCAGCGAACACAGGTATAATTCATCCAGATACAGAATGGTATAAGCCTGACCTTCCAGGCTATGAGCACAATGTAACGAAGAGTAACGAAATATTCGACTCGTTGAACTTCACTGACACCAATAGCAATGGAATAAGGGAGTATCCTACGGGCGAAGAGCTTGAATTCGAGTTGTTAACAATTGGCAAATATTCAAGGGAGGCAGAACTTATAAAATCGCAATTGAAAGAGGTCGGGATAGAAATAGGTGTGAAAGTGATGGATTGGAGTACAATGGATGCGATTCTTAAAGAAGGTAATTTCTTCATCGCTATAAACGGTCATGGTGGAATATCAAATCCACGGATATTGAAAGCACCGGACTGGCCTGCGAGTACCTTCCATAATGACGACTATGATTCCACATTCACAGCACAAGAGAAGACAACGATTGTTACAGCGAGAAAAGAACTTGTTGACCATCTTCAAGAAATAATTGCTGATGACCTTCCGGTGTATACACTTTACCATCCGAAGATGTGCTGCGTCTATCGCCAAGAAAAACTTGATACATGGTTCTTCACAAAAGGCGGTGTGGGAATCGGTATTCCAATTGAAATGAACAAACTCGTATTTATCAGCGAGGAGGCAGTATCCACACCTGCACCAACGTCGACGCCAGAGCAGCCGGGCTTCGAAGCGGTATTCGCAATCGTGGGATTACTGGCGGTTGCGTATCTGTTTTTGAGGAGGAAGAAGTAAAGCTCCTCCTTCTATTTTTCCCTCATATAAATATATATGCACCAAATCACAAAAATAGCAGGTTATGTTGCAATAATCCTTGTGGTTCTCTCTTTCAACTTCTTTTTACCAAGAGTAATGCCCGGAGACCCTTTTTCATTTCTAACCGGTGACCCAAGCATGGATATGCCCATCGTGCTGGACGAAGAGATGAGGGCGGAACTGCTCGCATATTACGGACTTGACAAGCCGCTTCTGCAACAATTCTCCGACTATATGCTCAATCTTTTGCATGGAAATCTTGGTTGGTCAATATATTTCAACGCTCCGGTATCAAACATATTGATTGGAAGACTGAAATGGACGCTTCTTCTCGTTGGAACTGCAACCGCAATTTATATGGTCTTGGGAATCGTGCTGGGCACCATATCGGCTTGGAAGAGGGGTGGGAAAAGGGATGTGGGATTGCTCACCTTCATTCTTTCTATAAGCTCCTTGCCTTCCTTCTTTCTTGGAATGCTTTTTATCATCTTATTTGGTATAAAACTCGAACTATTTCCTATTTTCGGTGCGCAAACACCGTTTATGCGTTATTCAACCCCCTTTGGAGCGACAGCGGACATATTTCGTCACCTGCTCCTTCCAGCGGCAACGCTTGTGATTGCTCATATCGGTGGTGTGTATCTTCTGATGCGGAATTCGATGTTAAATGTGGTAGGAGAAGATTATATACTGACTGCAAGGGCGAAAGGCTTAGCAGAGTGGTATATATTGCGCAAGCATGCGATGAAGAACGCACTGCTTCCGATTACCACGATGATTGCCCTTAGAGTGGGGTTCATGATAAGTGGAACGATTTTTGTTGAAACCGTGTTCGCATATCCTGGTGTTGGAATACTGCTCTATGATGCGGTTACATACAGGGATTACCCGTTATTGCAGGGTGCATTCTTGATTATCACGCTTGCTATTATCGCAGCGAATTTCGTTGCAGATATAATCTATGTACGTTTGGATCCAAGGGTGAAACACGAATGAGTACAATGGAGGGTTTAAATCGTTTTTGGACTGCGTATAAAGAGAAGAGGCTCGGATTGATTGGACTCGGGATATTGCTCTTCTTTGTGACGTTGGCAATCTTTGCACCGTATATCGCACCATACGACCCACATGAGATGTATAAACCCGTAGAGCATCCAAATTCAGACCATTTGCTGGGTACAAACGATATAGGGCAGGATATACTGAGCGAGCTTATATATGGCTCAAGGGTCTCCTTATTCATTGCCTTCTTCGTCTCCGTGGTATCAGCGATTATAGGGACCTCTCTCGGTCTTCTTTCGGGTTACTTTGAAAGGATTGGATTTTTCCTTATGCGGATTGTAGATGCGTTCCTCGCGATTCCAAGACTTCCATTAATCATTGTAATCGCAGCGTTCATGCCACCAAGCATCTGGAATCTTATATTCATATTTGTATTACTCGGGTGGCCCATAACTACACGAATTATACGGTCTGAGGTGTTATCACTCAAAAATAGACCTTATGTGGATGCTGCGAGAATGCTCGGTGCACGGGATTTCTATATCTTGGGGCGGCATATTCTACCAAACGTGGTTCCATTGATTATTGTGCAGTTGATTATGGAGGCAGGATATGTTGTACTTGCAGAATCAGGGTTGAGTTTCCTGGGCTTGGGAGACCCGACTGCAAAGAGCTGGGGCATGATACTCCATTATTCGTTTGAATATCCCACTATATTTATATCTGATCTATGGATGTGGTGGATGCTACCAGCAGGATTATGCATTACGTTCACGATACTTTCACTTACGTTCATTGGATACGCGCTGGAGGAACTGGTGAATCCAAGATTAAAGGTTGTAGAATTATAAGTATACTAAAATAAATCATAAATTTCATATATTAAAGAAATATAGAAATGTTTATATACCAAGTATTAAAAATAATATTATTATCTCTAAGGGATAAAAAAGGGAAAGGTATGAAAAATGGAAGCAAAAAACGTGAAATTGGAAATGGTGTCCCTTGCGTGGTGTGAATCCGTGAAGGGGCTAAAAAAAGAAGGAGGTGTTGTGGAAAGATGAGAAAAGGGATAGTAGAAGTAGAAAAGGGAAATAAAAAAACAATAGGAGGTGAGAAAGAGAGAAAATGAATAAAATTATAGCCATGCTAAGTATAGCGATACTGTTGTGCAGCGCTTTCAGTGGAATGGCAATTGCGAAGGAAGACAGTGGGATGGCGGATGTGACTGCGGCCAGTGCTGGAGAAAAAGTAGTCAAAATCTCTGGCGATGATTGGGGCTATTCTACTCCATTTGCACACTACCCACGAGGACCCGGTTATATCAGAATGAGCTTTATCTTCGATACGCTGACCTGGAAAGACAAAAATGGAGTAATACCCTGGCTTGCAGATAGTTGGAGTAGCTCATATGATGCCAAGACATGGACCTTTTACCTGCACAGAGGCGTGAAATGGAGCGATGGAGAGCCGTTTACGGCAGATGATGTAAAATTCACATTTGATTACACGAAGGAGCATCCGCAAAAGTGGTACAAGGCAAAGGAAATAGACCATGTGGCTGTCCTTGATCCATATACCGTCGAAATACACCTGAAAGAGTCGAGACCGACATTTATAGAAGATGTTACAGGAAGCGTACCGATAATTCCAGAGCATATATGGGCGGATATCACGGACCCGAATAAATTCAGAGGGGACGAGGCAGTTACAGGAACAGGACCTCTGAAACTTGTGGAATACGTGCCAGAGCAGGGATATTATGAGTATGGGGCGAATACAAAGTGCTTCAAGGGAAAATCTCTCATTGACAGGTTCATTTCGATGGAGGTTAGTGACGATGCACTTGCGTTGGAGACAGGAGATATAGATGCCACATCCTTCTGGGGAAAAGAGATAGTTGCGAAGGAAGAATTCGAAAACAATCCGAATTTCGAGATAATTACCGGTCCGAGTTTCTGGGTGCGCAAGCTTTACTTCAATTGTGAGAAGTATCCGACGAATAATAAGACGTTCAGACACGCACTTGCTTATGGCATAGACAGAAAAAAGCTCGTGGAACAGGTAATGCTCGGAGGTGCGAGAGTTGCAAATACAGGTATAATTCATCCAGATTCACCATGGTATAAGCATGGTCTTCCGGGTTATAAGTACAATACAACGAAAGCTAATGAAATACTCGATTCATTAGGTTTCATCGACACCGACGACAATGAGGTAAGAAACTATCCAGGAGGCGGGGACATTGAATTCACGCTGTTTACTAACACCAAAGATGAAGCAAATTTCATACACGATAATTTAGAAGTTATCGGAATAAAGACAGAAGTAAAAGTGATGAGCTGGAAAGAGCTGGACCCAATTTTAAAGAATGGCGAGTTCTATATCGCAATAAGCGGTCATGGGGGTATAGTACAGCCAAGGACATTATATACTTTTTATTCATATCAAAATGACGAGTATGACGAGATATACAAAAAACAATTGAGGACAATGGATGAGGATGTGCGAAAGGAACTTGTTGGCGAGCTCCAAACGATTATTGCAGATGACCTTCCTGTGTATACACTCTATCATCCATTGATGTGGGCGGTCTATAACCCGGACAAGCTTGATACGTGGTTCTATACAAAAGGCGGCGTAGCTGTGGGCATACCAATCGCGCAGAACAAACTCATATTCCTGTTTGATGCATGGAGATACGATGCTGACGAAGATGGCATAATAGACAAAAGCGAAGTAATTGATGCTATTCAGGACTACTTTGACGGTAGGATAACGAAGGGGCAGGCGATAGAGGTCGTAAAATTGTATTTCCTATAGGAAATCGGAGGACAAATAAAAAATGATAAAGAGTGAAATAAAGCAGATATTAGCAATAACAGGGCTATCGTTGCTGCTATTTGCCATAGTATCGGTATCACCAGTGGTGGCAGAGATTGCAACTGCAACAAGGACACTGCCTGCGGAACCTGTATCCGCAGGTGAATTTTTTTCTGTGAGAATTGAAGCATCAG
>QBUL01000085.1 GCA_013180605.1 Candidatus Methanophagaceae archaeon GoMg1
CCTCCATCGCCTTTTCCGCCGCTTTATACCCTACTAAATCCATCACTGACAGATCCTTCTCCCCAACGAAGTCAACCAACGGCTTTAACTCAGGATAATCACTGACGATACTCTCTTGTGCCGAACCCGTTACAACGAATACACTACACAAGAATATTGCTAAAACCACCACAGTCGCTTTTCTTTTTATCATTTCTTTTTTTTTCACCTCCTATTGTTTTAATATCCAATTCCTTAATGAAAATATTTTATGCTATTTAAATAGCTTTGGTATTATTTTGCTTCAGCATTATGGGAGATTTATTTTACAATTCACTCTTACAACATTTATTATTCACACAAGACCCAAAGACAATTTTTGTTCGTCTCAAGTAACACGATTGCACAAAATCCAGTGCCCTTCCTCAATCTCAACCATCTTCGGCTCCTTTCCCACGCAAACTCTAGTGGCAAGAGGGCATCTCGGATAAAACACGCATCCAGAAGGATAATCACTCGCATTTTTCATATCCCTATCCTCATCTAAAATCACCTGATCTTCTATTGCTGATGGAGAGACCAGTGTATTTGTGTACGGATGTTTTGCACAATCAAATATATCTTCTGTCTTTCCGATTTCAACAATCTTCCCGAGATACATTACCGCTATTCTGTCACTCATGTGTCGCACAACTTCGAGGTCATGCGAGATAAATAGAAGGGTAAGAGCAAATTTCCTTTTCAAATCCTGCATCAAGTTCAGTATCTGTGCCTGAACTGAGACATCCAAAGAAGATGTTGGCTCATCAGCGATAATGAAATCAGGTTTTATCGCAAGAACCCTTGCGAGCACAACTCTTTGGTTCTGCCCACCGCTGAGCTGGTAAGGATAGCGATTTTCATGTTCTGGATTCAACCCAACCGTTTCTATCAGTTCCGAAACCTTTTCTTTAATTTCTCCCTTATTTAAACCGCCTTGCAACTTCAGAGGTTCCACAATGCTATCTCCTATTCTCATTCTTGGATTGAGCGATGCGTCAGGGTCTTGAAATATCATTTGCATTCGAGGTCTGAGCCTTCGCAGTTCCTTCTTTTTTAATTGCAACAAATCAACGCCATCGAAAATGATTTTTCCCGAGGTTGGCTCAATCAATCGCAAAAGCGATTTTCCAAGAGTCGTCTTTCCGCATCCACTCTCCCCAACAAGCCCTAATGTCTCTCCTTTTTCAATGTGGAATGATACGCCGTTTACAGCCTTTATATGCCGTTTTCTTAGTATTCCTGACGTGAAATATTTTTTTAGCGCTTCAACTTCAATCATGTATACAAGAAACACCTCACATAATTCCCATTTTCTATTTCTACCATTTCTGGATGCTCTGTCTTGCATTTAGCACTCGCATGGTCACACCTTGGATGAAATCTGCACCCGGTTGGGAGGTCAATCAAAGAAGGACTCATGCCTCTTATCGGCTTTAAGCCCATGCTTGGCAGTGAATTAAGAAATCCTCTCGTGTAAGGATGCAATGGATTTTTGAATATGTCTTCTGTTTTTGCGTATTCAACGAGTTCCCCTGCATACATCACGGCGATATTATCGCAAATCTCTGCTGCAGCTCCTAAATCATGCGTTATAAATAGCATTGACTTTCGCTTTGTCACTTCTTTCATGAGCTTCACGATTTGCATTTTTATCGTAACGTCCAATCCCTTTGTTGGTTCGTCCGCGATAATCAAAGAGGGGTTGCATGCAAGTCCCATTGCGATCATTGCCCTTTCTTTCATCCCTCCACTGAACTGATGCGGATACTCATTTGCCCTTTTCTCTGGCGAAGATATTTTCACAGATTCGAGCATTTCAATTGCTTTTTCTTTTGCAGCTCTTTTATCCAATCCTTGATGCAACTGAATCGCTTCTGCAATCTGGTCGCCGACTTTTAAAACGGGATTCAAGGATGTTGTTGGATTCTGGAGTATCATCGCGATTTCCTTCCCCCTTATCTTCCTCATCTCTTCTTCGCTCAGCTTTAGGAGGTCTTTGCCTTTATACACGATTTTACCTTCTACCTTTGTGGCAAGCTGGAGCAGGCGTATGATGGACATCCCCAACACCGTTTTTCCACAGCCCGTTTCGCCTATTAGCCCTAATCTTTCTCCATTTGCCATTTCGAGGTCAACGGTATTTACTGCTTTTACAACACCATCCTGTGTGGGGAAGTGCACGTTCAAATGGGTTAGTTTTAATATGCTCATAATATTGTCATACTCCTTAATCTCGGATTCACCAATTCCTCCAGCGCATAACCAATGAACGTAAGCGAAAGTATTGTGAACACAATGCATAACCCTGCTGGCAGCATCCACCACATCCATATATCTGATATAAATATAGTGGGGTATTCAAAAGCGTCATGGAGCATCATGCCCCAGCTCTTTGCAGTCGGGTCTCCAAGCCCAATGAAGCTCAATCCCGATTCTGCAAGTATTATATATCTTGACACCAGGACCAACTGCACAACAACTAATGGAACCACATTTGGAAGAATATGCTTCCCTAAAATATGAAAATCTCCAGCGCCGAACATCCTTGTAGCATCTACATAATGTCTGTTTTTGAGCGTTAAAACCTCTGAGCGTATAATACGGGCGGTTATTGACCACTCAAATAGCGCGAATACAAATACGAGGTTCCAGACGCTTGGACGCATGAATGCCGCGATTATGATGATTAACGGAAGTCTTGGAATCGTGAGGAACAAGTCTACAATCCGCATAAGGAAAAAGTCGAACCTCTTGAAATAGCCTGCAATAAGTCCGATAAATGCTCCTATAAACGCGGCTGCGATGGAAGCAAATAACGTGATGAAAA
Organism: Candidatus Methanophagaceae archaeon GoMg1; assembly: GCA_013180605.1. GTDB lineage: Archaea > Halobacteriota > Syntropharchaeia > Alkanophagales > Methanospirareceae > QEXZ01. The sequence goes on from QBUL01000085.1 coordinate 2,849, forward strand.
GGGAAACTCTTGTGCCATATATCAGTTCGCTCACTATATCCTGCCCTACATGGTTTGTTCCGAGCAGATGAGCAGAATTTGGGTGTTCTGTAGTTTCATATCTTTGGTGTGGGTCATAAGGTGCGATATAAGGTGCAAAAATCGCTGTCACTACAAAGAAAATCAATATTCCCAATCCCACTAATCCAAGCCTACTACTCTTATACTTCTTCAGGAAAACGATTACATCTTCGATCATTCTTGTTTCACCCTCGGGTCTAAATGCACGTATATCATATCGGCAATGAAGTTTACAGCTAAGATAGCAAGCGCGATAAACAAAAATGCACCCTGCAAAAGCGGATAATCATGAGCTGAAATTGCATCCGCGACCAGCATGCCAACGCCTGGATACGCAAACACTGTCTCAACGAAAATCGTTCCCGTGATTACGAGTCCTACTATCAGCGCTACCAGCGTGATAATCGGAAGCATGGCGTTTTTCAGCGCATGCCTGCGCACAATATACCACTCACTTAAGCCCTTTGCTCTTGCAGTTAGTATATAATCCTCGCCCAATACGTTTAGCATTGAATTCCTTGTTAAGAGATATATTACGCCGATACTGGTAAGTGTAAGCGTTGCAGCCGGGAGAGCTAAGTGGTGTAATATATCTAATACCACTCCAAAAGGAGTTGAATAATCTATAAACAGTGTTTGTGCACCAAATCTCGGAAATAAATCTAACTTCCACCCTAAAAAAATAATAAACAGCATTCCAAGAAAGAAAGGAGGGAATGAAGCCATAGAAATAAGCAACACGAGTAATCCAACGTCCGTCTTTTTTCCTTTTTTCCATGCGGATACCGCTCCTGATAGGATTCCTACGATTACGTAAATCACTGTTGAAGTACCAACGAGAAGAAGCGTCCATTTTAAACTTCTCATTAATACATCCCACACAGGGGCATTTTTTGATGTTGACCAACCAAAGTCCCCGTGCATAAGATTGGTCATATAATTGGTGTATTGTTCCAAAACCGTTTTATCACTGCTCGTCAGACCAGAAAGCGGACCTGCGGGCATCATTCTTGGTAAAAAGAAGTTTAGAGAGAGTATTATGAAGATTATAATGAGATAGCTGACTACTTTTGTGATTATGTTCATGTGTATTTTAAATAAAAAGAAAGTATGTATTTGTTTAGTTCCTTTTATAACCACAAGATTACACAGATTTTCACGAGAAAACATAATAGAGATTAGGCTCATTGGCTATTCCGTTCCACATTGCTTCATTTTCTTGTGTTAATCTTGTGTAATCTCGTGGTTTTTTATTAACTACCTCCTCTTTTCCTTTGCAAAAGCAGGTGTGCTAAAGCAACTGCAAAAATTGCAGCAAAAGCGAATCCTGTCTCGAATCCTGGCGGTGATGGCGTAGGTGTGGACACAGGTGTAGGAGTTATAGAAGGTTTAGATGTGGGAGTTGGCGTTACTGATGGGGTCGGTGTTGGGGTTGAAGTTATGTTTACTGCTGGTGTAGGAGTTGCGGTGGGTGTAAGTGTTACGCTCCACATCCATGTGTGCATATCTGATGATCCCGTTGTTGTGTTAGTTGCGATTGCAGAGACGTTCCAGGTTCCAACCACTGCACTCGCATTCGTATAAACAGCTTCTGTTACACTTTCATTTGTTTGCACTTCTGTCCCGTTTATTTGCCAGCTAATATTTACTATTTGGTTTATGCTGATATTGAAAGTTCTTGATTCGCCTTCTGCATTGTTCACAGCCGCTTCAACTGGGTTCCAAGCCGTTATGTTTACCGGCAGTGTAACTTCGCTACCTTTTTCTCCTACTTCTATCTCGGTATCACCGCTAATGTCATATTCATCCTTGTCCTTGTCTATGAGTATGCCGTCGAATGTGTAAGTACCCTCAGCGTCAGGTGCAGTCGCGGTGTAAGTGAAAGAAGGTTCACCGGACAACTCGAACTCAACCGTGTTATCTTCAACCACTGCCGAATCGGGTTTGAGTCCAGAATAATCATCATGCACAAACCCTTCCGGAAGTGTTTCGACCACATAGCCCTGGATACCGTAATGCGATGCTTTAATTTCTATGGTGAAACTTTCACCTGCAGATACCGGTTCTTCAGGCAGTGTCCTTGTTGCTGTTGGTTCCGCTTCCTCATCCTCCGCCTCTTCCACCACGATTTCCGTATCTCCATCAATCTCATATTCGTCGTCCACAACTTTAAGTATCCCGCTGATTGGGTAAGTGCCCTCCTCGACATCAGGGCGTAATGCCACGGTATAAGTGAAAGAAGTTTCGCCTAACAAGGTAAACTCAACTGTGTTTATCACAACCTCTACTGATCCTGGATCAAGTGTGGACGCCAGATAAGTAAACCCTTCTGGGAGTGTTTCGACTACTTGACCGAAGGTACCGTAACCTGATACTGCAATTTCTACGAGAAAGCTACTATCAGCGGGTACCAGTTCCGCAGGCAGCTTTCTTGTTGCTGTGGGTTCTGCATTTGCTATTCCTACCGTCATTGCCAATACTACTGTACCTAACAGCACCGCGATTCCAATTATTGCCAATGCTGGTTTTATTTTGCTCATTTTATTTCCTTTTTCACTCCAATCTTATTGCAGGTATCCAATCATCATATCTTTTACCATTTGCGTCTATGAATTCAGTACAGGTTATTGTTCCACCTGTTGCGTTGAATTCCTTTACGTGAATTATCTGTGGATAAGAGCCTGTACGTATAGTATAGTTGTATTCATGGTCTTTCAATAGCGTGACAGAAGGAGCATCAGTCACATTATGTATTGATATAGTATGCCAGTCGCCTTTGTAGCCGTTCCAAATGCCATTTGCAATCAAAGTGCCGTTTTCATATAACTCGATAGTTTCGGTGTGTCCGCCAGTTCCGGGACAGGGGTAGGTATAAAGCTTTTGCACGGTGATTGTCTGTGAAGGAGTGATAGTTCCATTATGCGTGCCGAAGATACTCGGATATGGATTAGCTGGCGAGCCTGTGTAAAATTGTCCTGGCGCCAGTTTTACTGTTATTTCCGTATCTCCGTCAATTGCATATTCATTCTTGTCCTCATCTATGAGTATCCCACAGAAAGTGTAAGTGCCCTCTGCGTCAGGTGCGGTCACCGTGTAAGTGAAAGAAGGTTCGCACCACAACTCGAACTCAACTGTGTTATCTTCGACTTCTACTGATTTTGGATTGAGTGTGGAATCCTCATACACAAACCCTTCCGGCAGTGTTTCGACCACGTAGCCATGGAAACCGTAATGCGATGCTTCTATTTCTATGGTGAAACTTTCACCTGCGGCTACCGGTTCTTCAGGCAGTGTCCTTGTTGCTGTTGGTTCCTTTTCCTTTTCCGCCTCTTTTACCTCTATTTCCGTATCACCGCCAACTTTATATTCTTTCTTACCTATATCTTTGAGTATTCCGCTGATTTTGTAAGTGCCCCCTTTGATGTCATGATACATGGTTCAGTGTCACAAGATAACGGAAAGAGGTTTTGTTGTATAACGTGAACAATGTGAACTTAATTGTGTTTGTTGATGCATCTACCTTTACAGATCCTGGATCGAGTGTGGATGTTAGATAAGTAAACCCTTCTGGAAGAGTTTCGATCACTTGACCAAAAGTACCGTAATCGGATACTTCAATTCTTACGATAAAAGGTTCACCGGCAGATACTGGTTCTGCCGGCAACCTCCTTGTCGCTGTTGGTTCTGCATTTGCTATTCCTGCCGTCATTGCTAATACTGCTGCAAATAACAGCACTGCTATTCCAATTATTGCCAATATCGGTCTTATTTTACTCATAGTAGCCACTTTTCTTTCCTCTATACCTCTATGCATAGAATCCTGTGCAGTTGTTATTTGCCTTTTTCTACACCTAATACTTCCATTTCCGGTTCTATTGAACTCTCAACCCCTGAAGTCCCCTCCCTCCGTCGGTCCTACCACAATCTCCGTATCACCACCCACCTCATATTCATTCATGTTCATGTCTTTGAGTACGC
>QBUL01000084.1 GCA_013180605.1 Candidatus Methanophagaceae archaeon GoMg1
TAAAGCTTTCTTTTTGAAAGAAAGGTTTGTGTTAATCTGCGTTAATCTGTGTCAACGATTTATTTTTTCTTGATTCTGTCTTATCAATAATCCCTCATGAAAAAGGGTACTTTTAGGATAACAAATCCACCCTTAATGTTTTACCTTCCATTACTGCTGCTTCTGAAACTTCCTTCTTTGCTTCCTGCACTACGGTCTCGTTCGTTATGGCTTTTATTGTGTATGAAGAAGCGAAAACGTCAAAATTCGTCCAGCCCTTGCTCGTCCATCCATCAACTGGTTTTTCTGTCGAATACGGCACGATGAACTCATAAGTGCCATCCGATAACGTCCTTTCGGAATACACAAATTCTCTCCCCTGTTTTGTCGTGATATTTGTTGCTATTTCAACTACCGAGCCATTAGGAGCGGTTCCTTCTATTCTCGCTCCTTTTACGTATTCAAAAACCTTCACAAAACTCACAGGCTCTATATATTCCGGTGTCCATGCTTTTACGTTTGGCTGTCCGGTTGGGACGCCATAAAGGTAAACGTCTAACATTCCTTCTCTCTTATTGACGTTGAACACGTTTTTATTTATTTCGTCTCTTATTATCCATCTGTTCCCGTTGCTTTTCACAACAGTGCTATTCTCAGAGAGCGAAATGCTCGTGGAATTAAATGCACTGCTCAATATTTCAGGTATGCTTTCATTATCCAGAACCTCCTCTATCCCAACTCCCGCGGGCATACTGAACAAATACCCATGAAGAATCTGTGCTTGCGACTCTGTCTTCTTATAATCGCCGGAAAAAGGTCGCCAATACATATTCCCCTCGTTTTCGTCCATAATAATCAAAGGAAGAACAAAAGAAGGGGTCTCATACACCAACCGGTAGTGAGCTAAGGCGGGTATGCTTTCGCCTTCTATATCCACACTTGCGCCGTCAAATATATGCAGCCGTGCTTCCATCGTGTTGTAATAGCGTGAAAGAGAGTTATAGTATCCGGAGTTACCAGCCCAGACCGTTATCGCACCAAACTTTGGCGTACGACCCAGCCAGGAGCATATTCCCCACACATCTGCCATCTCTAAATCGCTTATCACATATCTCGTGCCGAGTTCGTCCAATATCCAATTCGCTTCCTCTTCATTGCTCGACACAAAGAATGTGCATGCTCCGGGGCGTATCGAGCCGTTCTCATTTGTACCTCCTATACCGCCTTGAAACGGATTTGAATTCGGTATGCGATGTGCATAAAGCGTTATCACGTGCCCGTAATCCCACCAGCTCATCACGCCGTATGCACTATCAGGATATTTGTAATCCTCATTACGCGGAGGTTCTTCGTATAGCGCATAGTAATCCACCCCAGGGTCAGGGGTGTTGTTCCTCATCCAGAACAGCGATTCGTACCAGTCAGCGTGGAACACGGAAGGACCAGCCTTGGCGTGATAATATGTTCGCTCAAAATTCTCCGGCATATCCGCAGGAAAGGGATTAGCTATATTGAACGGGAACGGATAAAAAATAATGAACATCACTACGAATAATACTATGATGCGATTTGGAGCGGCGTATTCCTTTATCTTTGCCTTTGCCTTTGTGATGCCTTTCTCAGGCACTTCTTTTTTCTTATTTTCTTCCCTCTGTCTTTGCTCCTTTTCCTTCTTCTGCTGCTGCTTTGCTTTCTTCCCTTTAATTCTTTTTTCTTCTGCTTTCGGTTTCCCAGTCTCAGCGAAAAAAGCGAAGCTTAACTGGGTCACCCGAACGGCGAATAAGCCGCAGAGCAGCGCTACGTTTACCGCGTAATAATACACAAACCGATTTTGACCAATTGGTGGAGGGCGAATACCAAACATGTCAAATATCACGCCCAGTAACATAAGGTCTATAAAACACCAAACGAGAAACAAGGTCTCCTCTGGTTTCCATTTCTTTATTATACCGTAAATAACAAATGCAAAAGCGGCAAGCGAGACATAAAAGCAGGTGGAGAACTGCCTTAAGGCTGCGTCCAGTGTCATTGGATGCATTTCTCCTATTACCTGCATGCCTGTACTATGTTTTACCCATCCCATTGCATGCATTAACGAAGCATATTGAGACGGGAACAGCACATTTAAAAAAACTAAAGCCAGTATGCCCATGCCCAGAACCGCAACCGGATAAACATGGCGAGCTATTCCTTTTCTTGTCATAACTGTTGATAAGATGCTTAACAGCAAAACCACAAGCGCTCCTATGAGCATTGATGCTACGTGTGACGAACCATACATCCCGGGATGCTTCAAGAGAGGTGCAATCATTAATAGCGGAATAAGAAATACCGGGACACTGACCATGCATAGATAATCCGTGGAGTTGCCGCGCAAATGCTCTATGAGGTATAGAGCGAAAAGAGCGACAAAAATGATGAAAGCGAACATGACGCAACCAACCCAGGTGAGCGCATAAAGACCAAAAGAGAAACCCGCAAGGAAAATATAGACTAAGGGTGTTTTTAAGGACGTCCAATCTCGTTTCGCGATGTGCTCGAAAGTTATGCCACTTGCTTTTGCTCGTTTCAGTGCCATCACCAGAAACATCATCGCGAGCGTGCTGAACAGGACTTCACCCACGTGATGATCCATCGCACCTAAGATAGACCGAAACAAGAAACCGGGTAATATAGCGATTAAAAATGCAGAAAGCAAACCCACTTCCTTGCTATACAACTCCTTACCAATGAAATAAACAGGGAAAACAACCAGAGCACCGAGAACAGCGGGATAATATGCCCCTACGGTCTCCATTAGCATGTGCGTGGGTGCGCCCAAGCCGATGAGCCAGGTAACAAATGCGGGAATCTGGTCATATAAAGGGCAAAAATGAAGATGGTCACCATGAGGGAAAAGGGTATAGGGGTCAAAATAAATTCTATGCGGGAAATGATTGCCAAAGAGCTCATTCTCGATTAACCTTAAGTGATATACGGGGTCGTCAGAACCAAACATCACCATTTCTCCGCCAAAAACACGGGCATAGGGCAGTATAGTTCTTATGATAAGGGAAACAGCAAAAACGACATATAAAATATTGAAAACGGGCAGTCTTTCAATGAGTTCATGCAGTTTCACACCTTTTTGTCTCTCCGCCTTTGCCGTTTCAAAAGTTCCGATGATGTAGGATTTGTTTGATATGAGAATGGGCACCGTTATTACGCCCACTACGATAAAAGATAACAGGCATATCCAGTTTTCCTCTAAAAAGCTTGGTGGGCTAAAAGCGGCGGTGAGAGGATAGACAATTATAAGCGATTCGAGCAGAATCAGCGCAGCATAAAACGCCCATTTCTTTCGCAGCCAGATACCGTATGCAATCGGGAAAGCGGAAAGCGCAAAGAGGGCTAAAATTCCTGAGGCGCTTAGTTTTGGCGTTGGCGCAGATAGCATATAAATAAGAGAAATGAGGGCGACTAAACCACAAAAAACGAGCAGTATAGAGGCTATCTTTATGCCTAACAGCGTTACCGTCGTTCCTTTTTTATTCTTGTTTTTATCCCCTTTCTCATCACGGCGTTGCATTCTTTTTACCAATTGTTATTTCGTTCTACATAATAAGTGCTTTTGTTTTTATTTATTGCGGGATGTAAATAAAGGATACGAGGAATTATACGAGAAGATATCCGAAAACAAAAACACAGATAAAATTATATTCAACGATAGAAACTTAGGACTTTCGGAAAGCAGGAATAATGGCATAAAAGAAGCAGATACTTCCCTCTCATTTTTATGTACGAAAATCTCATAATAGCGTCACCGTCTCCTCGTCGGTTGGCATGTAGGTTATATAAATCTCCTTTCCCGGGAATAATTTTTTTTGCCTTTTCAAACGACTCATGTCCAGAACTACTTACAGCAACCACCTTATCATCAACGATTGCCAGATACTTTCCCGGATACTCCTCTGAGAGTTCCTGCGAATGCTTTAAAAGATACTTGTGCGCATCCATCTTTCTCACCCATACCCAAATTCAAATTTATCTTTTAAATATAAATACTTATTCACTTGCCTTCGCAATGCAATTTATTTATCCAAAAAACAGTTTGAACTACATGTAATCCAGTGCTATGCCCGCTACTTAATAAGTCTTGAGCCAAATCCCTTTTTGGCAGCGTATAAGTTTGAAAGAAGAAAGATGCTTTTAGCCCTCGGCGGTTCAAGTTTTCTATCACCTCAGTGCAAGATTCAAGATACCCCCGCGAATCAAATAAACAAGTTCTTTTGGTAAAGCTTTTCTTTCTAAGAAAAGGTTTGTCCACATCTACCCTTAAAATTACTGGCATATTAGCGCTCCGTCGGGGTTTTTTTTTTATATTTTACAACATCCTTATCAATATCTTCTTTCTATGGTTTTCGAATGAATCCCATTTGATTAAAGTGTTCATCAAAAGTAAAAGATTCCTTGATTCTCATCTCCCACATGACAACAAAGCTTACACAATCAGTAAAACGGAAATCAATGAATATCTTTGGTGGCATTGTTCACCTCTTTTACCGGTAAAGATACTTATCGTGAACTTTTGCTATGTCTTTCAATCCTGATTTACCTGCTTTCCCTATTTGGAAGAAAGTGTCGTCGCTATATGCTCTCATCCGCTCAATGTATGATTTGATAGCTTCTGCTATCTCATCTTCCAGCTTAGACCCCTGCTTTTGTACGATATCTTCCAACTGCCCATAAATGCTCTCCTTAATCCCAATGGTTATGCTTTTTTCTTTTCCCATTCTTACAACCCCCTCTTATCCCATTTTTATTATCGCTTCTATAAAATAATAATCCCCTATATGTTTCTTTATTTTTAACTATTTCTTCAGCAATTTATTATAATCATGTCTGAAATTTTTAGCTTTGCACCTATCCACACGACACTATCTATGAACATATTATCAAACCACCGAGTTGTGTTCTTTTAAAGCATCCGTCTTCTCAACTTCAACAGGTGTTTCTAACCATTGCTTCAAAATCTCTTCCGATTTTTTTCTTTTTACTACAGCCAATAGCTCTTCTTCCTTTTCGGATGCAAATTCAAATATCACCATTAATAGCTCTTTCTCCTATGTCTTTATTCCTTTCTTTGATAACCATCCTTTCTTCACCTAAGATTTACTACTTTTTATAAACTTTTTCTCTCGTCTCAAATTTCAAGATATGTATCGTTTCCTTTTCCTTTTCAATGAAATAAACAATTCTGTAGTCACCAATCCTCACTCTGTAAGTATTTTCTGTGCCTTCGATCTTCTTCAAGTCAAAATCCCTCCAAGGAAGTGGATTTGTCTCTAAAGTTTCTAATAGTAAAGCAAACTTATTCAAATATGCTTTTGCAATAGCTCTGAGCTTTTTAGCTATCCCTTTGTGAACCACTATCTTATACATAAAACTTCACAACGAAAATTCCTTTTTCAGTTTTTCCCATTCTATATGCTTCCCTTCTAACGATTCCTTTTTTAATTTCTGGATCTCAAAAAGTTCTTCTTTTGAAATGCTTTCTTTCGGAATTATAGCTTCTTCCAGTGTCTCAAGTTTTTCTCTTATCCGTATCACTTCCGTATAAATTCCTTTTAGCAAAGTTTCATTCATCTCTTTCGCTCCTCAATAATACTCTACTATTACCTATTTTGTTATTCCCCCTATTTAAATATATTTCTTTGTTATTCAATCTCTTTTTTTTCTTCATTCATTATGGATGCAAAGGCCGTGGCAGTGTATCCTCATAACCTCCAACAACTACGATTGATTTTCTTCTAAATATTTTTGAGAACAAAACTGCTGCGAAAGCACGAACATCCGCAAACCAAGAAAAAGTTACATCTGCCCATAAAACTTCCTTTAGCGTCCCAATCAAGAATTTCAGCATTCTTTTCTTACCTTGATAATAAGCAACCTTCATGTCAAAATGTTTTCTGAGTATGTCCTGGTCATTTTGTATTCATTCTATCGCTCTATTTTCCGCTCCCATTTTTGATAGCTTTAACCCTCTCTTTCGCCAGTTTCAATGCTTCTTCTCTTTATCCTCTCTACTATCGCATCTATATCTGATCTCATCCTCTTTTCTCTTATTTCTGCAACTGAATCCCCTTCTCCACCCAATATTGCAATGAACCGCGCCGCATTTGCATAACCGAGCCTGTCTATTAATGCTTTAGCTCCCTCTCTCATCAAATCCACTTCTAATGTGATTCCCTTTGCTACTGCCATATTCTTTTATCCTCTGTAAATTTAGCTATACTTATCACTCTTACACCATATCCTCTCTTTTTCATAAAGTTATTTATGCATTTATCCTTCAACAATATAAAACCATCGCAAGTTATAAAATACTTTGTCTCCACAGAAGAGGCAACATGTAATGCGTCTGCACCTGTAATTATACATTCCTCTTCTATGCGTCTTGCCAATTTTATAATCTCTTCCGAAAGCTCTACATGCTCTTTGCAAATCTTTACAAATTCTTTTACTTCGCTACTCTTTCGGGGGTCCACGATTTCCTCTAATTCGTCAATCAGCACATCAGAACTAACGATAATAACTTTCCCCAACTCTGCAAATTTTAAGGCTCTTTGGTAATTTACGTGGAACCTATCTCCCTGATAAATCAAGCAAATAGAG
>QBUL01000083.1 GCA_013180605.1 Candidatus Methanophagaceae archaeon GoMg1
CACGCAATAATTAACTTTAAGTGTCCATGTTGATAATTAATTGGGGGACAGCCTCAAAAGAGAAAAATAAATTATTGACACAGATTAACATAGATGATAAAAATCAACAATGTTAAACATAAATAAATCCGCGTAAATCCGTGTTAATCCGCGTCTTAAATAGAAGGAAGTTCTTGAGAAATCTCGTGGTTTTTTCATCTTCACCACACAATTTACTTTGACTCTATTGCATTTTTAGTTTCTGCTCCCTCTTCCGCTTCCGCCTTTTGCAATGCCGCACGACTCGCCACCTCGTATGCCTTTGACAGCAGGGAAGTAAGATTGACTTTACCAACGTAGAAAGGAGAATCGCCAAGCCGTTTAAGAATCGCATTCTCCACCTCAGGAGGAGCAGGATTCACGGAAAAGGAATCCAATACATCACCTGCCTGCCAGAAGGAATCCAAGCATTCCCCCACTGGTTTGACTTTCTCACCTGTGGTGGAAACAGCGTGCTCCGTTATTGCTTCACTTTCTTCTACGGTTGCGGTAGCTGCACGTTTTTCACGCAGCGCATCAATAATCTCCTCCTTCATTCGACCACGGAGTTTAAAAATGAGAAACGGGTCTTCATCGAACCGCTCTGCGAGGAGATAGTAAACTGCCGCGATATGTTTGCATGGATTAGCCCAATCGGGGCACGAGCATTCAGTTTCGAGTTCTTTCCGAGCTCTCGGGAAAAGCGATATACCGGCTTCGCTGAACGCATCCTCGATATCGAGTGGCATTTCGCCTGAAAGCAACTTAGCCGCAAATATCGCCTTCGATGCCATTGCATCTGCAACTTTGTCCCAATCGGGTTCAGAAATCGGGTTCAATTGTATTCTGACCGCGTATGGTTTTGCGCGTGTGCCCTGAACCTTAGCGGTAACCTCGCCTTTCTGGACGTCAATGGAAACTACCTGTCCTTTACGCGCATAAGTGCGCCCTCGGGTCAGTCTTGCACCCATATCGAAGGATTCGAGCACGTCAATCCATCGTTTTGACCACCACGTCTCACCAATTGCTCCTCGTTTGCTCTTTGCCTTTATCCCGTCTTTTACCTCTTTCGGCTTCGCAGGTTTGTAATACCCCCAGTAGCTTCCCCAGGTCATTTTTTTTTGTTATATTAAATTGGGTGTGTATTATATCAACGTTGCAATTTGACTCGAGAAATTGTGAAGATTTAAGTTTAACATTGTTGATTGTTAGCATCTGTGTTAATCTGTGTTAATCTGCGTTAATCTGTGTCAATAATTTATTTTAAAATCTCGTGGTTTTTTAGCTGGGCTCCACCGCATCACGACTCAACGTAAACACCTCCTTAAGCTGCTCTGTTGATAATTCCGTGAGCCATGCCTCACCAACACCGATAATAGAATCTGCAAGTTCCTTCTTCTGCTCTATTAGCCGGTCTATGCGCTCTTCAAGCGTGCCGATGCAGACGAACTTATGAACTTGAACGTTTTTCTTCTGCCCTATACGGAACACGCGGTCCGTTGCCTGATTCTCAACTGCTGGATTCCACCACCGGTCAAAGTGGAAGACATGATTCGCTGCAGTCAAGTTGAGTCCCAGCCCGCCTGCTTTAAGTGAAAGGACGAATAGCGGCGGTCCTTGAAGGTCATTCTGAAAACGCTGAATCATAACATCTCGCTGCTTCCTTGGTGTGCCCCCATGCAAGAATAGCGTCTCGCATCCCAGTTTCTCCTGTAAATAGTGCCGCAACATAGCTCCCATTCCCGCGAACTGCGTGAAAATCAGTGCTTTGTCGCCTTCTGCTAACACCTCTTCAAGCATCTCTTCCACACGAGCGAGCTTTCCCGAACGTCCTTCAAGGATACTGCCATCTTGGAGGAATAACGCAGGATGATTGCAGATTTGCTTTAGTTTCATCAAAGTAGCAAGCACCAGCCCCTTACGTTCTATTCCTTCGGAGTTTTCTATTCTCTCAAGCATCTCCGCAACCACAGCTTCGTAAAGCGATGCCTGCTCGCGCGAGAGGGTGTAGTAAACTTTCATCTCCATCTTTTCAGGTAAATCCTTGATAACTTTGGGGTCGGTTTTCACACGTCGAAGGACAAAGGGCTGAATTATGTGACGAAGCATCTCGGCACGCTCTTTTTTTCGATATTTCTCAATGGGCAAAGCGAAATTAGTGCGGAAATGTTGTGCGGATTTCAAGTATCCCTGGTTGAGGAAGTCCATGATAGACCAGAGCTCAGACAGGCGGTTTTCTACCGGCGTCCCGGTGAGTGCGATTCTGTGCTCAGCTTTGAGCTTCTTTATCGCTTGCGTTTGTTTAGCAGCGGGATTTTTAATGTTCTGCGCTTCATCCAATACGACGTGCTGCCAGCGAACCTCGGAAAGCGTATCTTCGTCGCGATGCGCCAGTGCGTAAGTGCTGAGGATGACGTCGTTCTTTTTCGCTTCCCTACCGAACTTCTTGCCGGTAAGTCTATCAGCGCCGTGATGAACCATGACTTTAAGCGACGGTGCGAAACGTTCAACCTCTTTTTGCCAGTTGCCCACCACCGACATAGGGCAGATTAGGAGTGTTGGAGCAGGACGCTTTGCTCGTTTACCGGAACGTTCATGCAGAAGAAAAGCGATTAGCTCGATGGTCTTCCCCAAACCCATATCGTCCGCCAAGCAAGCGCCAAGCCCGAATTTATTGAGGTATGCGATCCAGGAAACGCCTTTTACCTGATAAGGGCGGAGCTTGCCGTTGAATGTTTTCGGCGTCTTAACAGGTGTTACCTTAACTCCTTCAGAAAGACTGCCCAACATATCTTCGAGCCAGCCCTCGGTCTCCACTTCCACTACGGGAAGCCCTACTTCGGTTTCCACATCCTCTGCGTCCGCGCCCAACCCAAGCTGCATCGCCTCGCCCAGCGTCATCTCACCGCTGCTGTGCTTATGCTTGAAAAAATCAATTGCTGTTTCCACGTCTTCTGGTCGCAATTCCACCCACTGCCCTCGTACATGGACCAGGGGGACCTTCAAAGAGGCCAACTGCTCGAATTCCTCCTCGGAAAGCGTTTCATCTCCAATAGCCACTTCCCAGTCATAAGCGATAATCCCTTTGACGCCGAGAAGCCCTGAAGTTACCACTTTGCCGCTTGCATCCTTCACGGGCTTCAGCTTGAGTTTTACGCCAATACGTGCACCTGGCTTTTCCCACCACGATGGGAGAAGGACGCCGAAACCACTCTGTTTCAGAAGAGAAGCGGACTGCCGCAAAAATGAATACGCCTGCTCTGCGTCCAGTTCCAGTCCCACTGGGCGTGCCGTTTGCAAACTCGTCTCAATAGCAGGAAAAAGTCGGGATGCTTTACCAAGGTCGGCGAGCAATTGTTCTTGAGGGTTTTCAAACCTACGTTTGAGAAAAGTAAGCGTGCTTGACCTCGTTTTCCATACCTCCTCCACAGGAACCAGTAGACTACGGTCATCCTTTGCCTGGAGAAAAAAACGAACTTCCCATCCTTCCCCATTTTCTTCTTCGTCTGAATCTGAAGGTGGCTCAAGTCTAAAGCAAGTGCGAAACGGTGCATCCGGTGTAGCAGGTCGAAGTTGAGCTAACCATGCCTGCATCTCAGAGGAAAAAGAGTTTAATTCCTCCGGTGACGCCAAAAGAGCTAAATCATCAGTTGAAAGAGCTTGAAGCCATTGTTCCGGTAAGGGAACAACTCTGGGACGGCGACCACGACGAGGTGGAAGTAGCGAAGTAGAAACTAAACTTGTGCGTATAAATGCGTCAACGGTTCGATTAACAAAACTCAGAACCAGGTCTGCTGGTGATGCCAAGTGCGATTTATCTTTGCTTTGAAGTGCTCGACAGCTTGGCGGCATCGCCTCATACAGCATACGCACTCGTTCTTCGTCCTCTTCAGTAATCACCACCTTCCATGCAGCTCGAAAGGATGCGGAATCGTCACGTTTATCCTCGCGAATCGAAGGTACAATCTGCTGCCTCGTAATAAGTTCAAGTGAGAACCTGGCTGCTTCAATCCAGAAGCGGAGAGAACCGCCGAAATCAAAGCCACGAGGCGGCTGTTCCGGCAGCCCGAGTAAGAAATCAAATGCCGAATATGGGTCGAAAGACAATGTCTCAATATCCCATCCCGCTAACCCGGTTGCTTTCTCCGCGCTGTAATCCTCCTCATCTTCTCGAATTAGCCACGGTGACGGCAGTGGACCTTTTTGTGTGGAAGGTAAGAGAAAAGTTTTCGTTTCAAGCTTTAAAAAAGTTTGTTCGCAAATGCCTCTAATAGCTTCTTTTAGCTCATCTCCAGCGAGAGCAAAAGGGTGTGCACTTGGTTTGGGCTTCTTAGGCTTCCGACCACGATGTGCTGGAGCACTCAGTGGCAGAGCAGAAGATTCTGCCCAGAGATAAAGGTTGCCTGATGCCATATTCTCCCAGTGTGCATGTAAGACCTGCATACGCCTATGTTCTCTCTTCTTTAAAAATATATGGATGTTATAATAGATAAAATTTGCGGTATCTAATCAGGTTTTTAAAGTTTTTCTTTTTTGATAAAATAGCGGTTTGCGAAATTATCTCGGTCCAGAACAAGAAACGAGAAGTGGTTGAGAAGATGTTTGACACATACAAGACGGTGCTTAATGCGGATAAACTCTACTTACATGGCGATGAAAGTGTCTTTGGACACGTGCTTGTCGCGTTTCTTTCACTCTATATCCACTGTGAACTGGAGCAGCTCTTAAAGAAAGCGAAACCCAATCATATGATCACGCCGATTGATCTGCTATCTAAATACAGCAAGGTCTACCATCTTGAGATGGGTGGACGTGGCAGGATCACTGAAGTTCCAAAGAAGGTTTTGGATCTGGATGAAACGCTCGGATTATATGGGTTCCCCAAACAGGTGCGGAGTTAAGGTTAGAAAATAAAGGAAGGGCCTTGGGGTCAACAGAAGAAAAAATACCTGAGAGGGACACGCCAAAAATGGTTTGCTTCTGTCCTGACTGTCATAAGCATCTTACGAATTCTAAGGTGCCATAAATAACTTCCTATACCCCCAATAACAAGATGTTTCCACTGGCAAAAGAGGCAACCACACGAACATCCATGTCAAAACAACCCCCCATAAAGTCAATTACGACATTTTTATTCCATTCATCCTGATTAAAAGAGCATCCGCAGAAAATACACTAAAACAAGAATCACAATCAGAATTACAATCGCAATGACGATATAAGGCAAGAGTTCAATTATCAGCCATAATATACCCAAAAAGATGAGGATGCCGAGCAGTAGAAACACCAATGCCGGTATCCCATTCAAAAACCATAACAATCGCATAATTTACCTCCTTTTTCCTGTTGTATATAAAACTTCTATAACTTCCTTCTATTTAAGATGCAGATTTACTTTGACAACTCGTGGTTCATTATTTGCAATTTATTACCAGAATGACTATAATCTGTATCAATAATGCATTTCCTTGGAATTTGGTGATACTTGACATTGGTCTAAATTCCCATATTTGCCCACTGTGACTATCATCTCCTCTGCGATTTTCAACAATCGAAGCCACGTATTTACCGTTGCTCGCAGTCTTACAATGTCCTCTCCATGGATACACACGGTTAATTCATTCCCATTAAGAGCAGTATCAACAAAAGAACGTCTTTTATCATCGTTCCCCTTCGCCCTTCCCCCCTCTTCCTCTTCACGTATTGACTCGTATATCGTTTTTATTACCGCTTCTTCATCCTGAAACACAAATTTCGCTTCGGCGTTCATTTCGATTATGCTTATAATTTTATAGTCATTCCAAAAAATAACCACAAAGTTACACATCGTGAGCTCTGCCCACATCCCCAAAAACTCTGAAAGGGTTTATTTCACGAGATTATTTATTAATTGCAATTTATTACCGGAATGCCTATAAGTATAATTATTCTGCTTTTAGTTTTTTCACCACGACCGTCGGTCTTTCCTTCTTCAAGGCTCTATAACCACAGTATGGGCATCTTATACTTGGGTATCCCTTCTTTATCTCTACCATTTTTTTGCATCGCAAACAATAGTATGCCATCTTTATTCTTCCCTTTCTCCCGGCAATTCTATTCCTGCTCCTGCCGCTGTTCCCGCTTCTGCCTCCACCTCTATCTCCCGGTCCACCATCCTATTTATCACCCTCTGTGCGGTCATACCCATGGTGGTTTGCGGAATATATGTTCCACCACTAAACGTAAAACCACATTTTGAACATTTCCATATGCCCGTGCCTATCCGTGCTACCGAGTCCCGTTCACATTTAGGGCACTTATGTGCGGCGTTTGTCTTACTTTCTATCTCTGTAATGGCTTTTCTTATTTTCCTGCCATATCTTGCTCCAAACCTGCCCGCGGATTTTGTTTTCTTCCCCTTCTTTCTCTTTTGCTTTCTCGCCATTTCTCACATTATACCCTTTCATTTAGTTATCTAAAACTGATATAATAAATACATATACTAACGAGAAGAACAAGAAAATAAATTATTGACACGGATTAACGCTAAGGGAGCTCTGCCCACATTCCCGCAAGCCCTGAAAGGGCTTAATTAACACAGATGATAAG
>QBUL01000082.1 GCA_013180605.1 Candidatus Methanophagaceae archaeon GoMg1
ATATACGCTTCAGGTGTAATCATATCCCATTCGATTGATTGTTTTTTTATCCAGTCCACGTGCTTACCCACAATCCATTCCAAATCGCGGGAATTGAGAACCAGTGGCACAAAAACGTAATCTATGCCGTCATACATAACGGCTTCAGGGGTTGCCGGCTCCAATATTTTAGGTATGTCGTAATCGTTTACCATCGCTATTAATTTGGTGACGTTCCTGTTGGTGATATTCTGTGTACCTGAAATCATTATTGCATCGGTTCCGCTTTCCACGACGGTTTTCAAATCATCACGCGAGATATGTTTATCTGGGTCGAGTTTTGTGATGTGTTTCCAATGTTTCCAGGGGGTTTCTTTCACGTTCATCGCTTTTAAGATTAAACGCCGTGTATAAAAAGAGTGGTGTATGAGTAAAAAGAAAAGGGTGAAAAAGTTCATTTGATTAGTTTGAATTAACCAAGAACTACTAATTAATGCTGAAAAAGGGAGAATATTGTTTTATGGATGGAACTAAACGATTGAATATTAAACCGGGGATGCAAGTAGCAATTGTACTTAAAAAGGATCAACGCTCTGGAAAGCTAACAGAGGGTATAGTTAAAGAGATTCTTACAAATTCTCAACACCATCCACATGGAATTAAAGTCCGCCTTAAATCCGGCGAAATCGGTAGAGTCAAAGGAATTCTAAAAGGTAGTTAAACTACACTCTGAATCGAATAGTCGTATTGCATAGTGATCCCATGCCGAAAAATCATAAGGCATCTGTATGTAATTAAATATAATTAACGCAAATCCAACTTTACGAAATTTGTTTTTAAGATCATCTCATCTTATGTAACAACTCATTTATCTTATCACCGTGATAACCGAGTTCACCACCCTGCGGGACCGTTTTTTTTATTCCTCTATGCCCTTTTCTTGGTGGGTGCAACCGGAAAACAGGTTTGATTTGGTATTCTGTTAAATCCTTCATCTTTACTTCTCCTGAATGCAAACCATAAGCAAGTTCTTTAAACGACTTAAAAGGCGTATTGTTCTGTAAATATGACTCAGTTAACCTTTTACCTCCCGCTAATCTACCCCTGTTTTTTAGTAATTCCTCAAGCATATCCTCTGATATTTCTCCCCATGCAACGTAATCCTTCACTTTATTTATCATCCCCTTGTAATAGTCGTCATTTCCCACTACGACGCAGTGGTTCGCCCGGTGCAGCCGAAGAAGTCCTAACGTATACTTTATGTCAGGCCTTATTCCCACGCTTCCTCTCAATTTTATTATCGCCTTCATAATGTCTTTATTGTAGCTGTTTTTCTTAACGCATCGTAGGTTGCTAGCGCAAGGTTAAAGGTGGTTCGTGTAGAACCCTTTGTTTTTGCCCATACATCCTCCACGCCTGCGAACTCCAGAACCTTTTTGGGAATGTCCCCCGCAGCGAGACCCAGCCCCTTTGGTGCGGGTTTCAAGGTTATTTCGACCGCTCCGGATTTCCCACGCACCTTAAAAGGTAGCGAATGCATCTCGTTACAATCGCATTCCCACGACCCACAACCCCGCTCAATATATGCCAAGTTTAATTCCGCATCACGTATCGCTTTTGTAATGCTATTACGAACAAGAGCGTCTTTACCCAGTCCTATACCGAGATAACCATCTCTATTACCCACGATTACGCAAACTCTAAATTTTATTCTTCTTCCCGAATCGGTCATTCTTTGCACCATGTTTATGTCCAGGACTTCATCAGAAATATCAGGGAGGAGCGTTTCTACAATTTGGTGCTCTTTTAATGGGTATCTCGACCGAAGAGCTTCTTCTATAGTCTTTATTTCACCGCTTTGCACCAGCGTACCTAACCTTGTTAATGGTACCCATTTTTCTTCATTCGCTTCCCTCCTCTTCCTTCTTCCGCTCATTTATGATGCTTTCGTTTTCTCCTTTTGTATTGAAGTTATAGATAGAGATATCTTTTCTTTTACTACATTAAAATTATCAATAATAGCGGGATTGTGTAAGAATTCAGCGATATGCTGTCCGCTAAGGCGCTCGTCAGAGGGTAAAACAGAGGAATCATAAGGAATCTCCATCCCGGAATCAACAACCCCTTTCAATGCAGCGTACACTTTAGAACCATGAGTGGGTGTGCGCAGCCCAATATCAAGGATACCTTCGTCAAACCCGGCTTCCTTTGATTTTCTACCGAATAGCAATCCCGTGAGATACGCAGCAGAAATGTTGCATTTTCCCCCTTCATATCCGTATCCTTCAAGTTCAGAAGATATCGTGGAGATAACAGTCCTATCACTAAGACTACCACCCAGAACAAGTTGTATTCTGATGTATTTATTACTTTCGCGTACCACTACTCGTGGCTTTCCGCTGAGCAGCAGCTTTAGCCGTTTTCGATAGTCGGTCTTCCCTTCTCTTCTCCCTCTGAACGGGACATGATATGTTGGACTTTTTGCCATTTCTTGTTTTCTCTTTATTTTTATCTGATTGAATTTATTAACTTATCGGATTTTGCAACCTCATTCAAATGAGCAACATTCCTTAGTTCTCCTGCTTTCGCTTTAATATATAATTTACGATATGCGTTTTTATCGAGGTCTTCCTCATCCCGCAGCTCTTTTAACCTTCTGCGTAAGCCCCTGATTTTGGTTATCCACTGCCTTTTCTTGCCCCTTCTTGCACCTTTTGCACCCTTTCGGGACCCGTGCCCCCTTCTACGGCCGGCAGCTTTTTTCGCCGCTCTTTGTCTTGCTCTTCCTCTACTTACGCCTTTCTTCTGCTTCTTTTTTATAATTCCTTCTTCTATCAGCCCACGAATGTCCTCTCTCGTTATCGCTTCTGCTATATCCGCCGTAGCTTCCGGGTCAGGGTCTATCCATACTTTCCCTTCGCCAACATTCATCACGTCTGCAGCTATCCTCTTTTGCTTTGCAAGATTTGCCATTACCACTTATTTTATCCTCTCTTCCTCCTTTAGCTTTAGATTCCTACTCTATCTATCTACCTATCTATACAGACTTTATTTTTGTATAATAAGTATGTAAGAAGTATAAGTTACTTCCTTCTATTTATAGTCATTCCGAAAATTATTAACCACCATATTACACAGATTTTCACAAGATTATTTACACAACTTTTTTCTGTTTTTTCTTTTAGCACAGGTTTTCTTTTTTTAAAAAAAGAAAAAGTGTTGTGTTAATCGTGTGGAATCTCGTGGTTCATTATTTGCAATTTATTACTGTTTTCTTGGTTACTGACATTAACCAATAATGTGTCTAAACCTTTTTTAACTATACCTATTTTAAGCTGCTCATTCTTTATTTCCTTTTTTAGTGCTTCACGAAGGGACTTATATCCCGTTATACCCCATCTATTCAACATTTGCGTGTCCAGTTCAGAAACAATAGCGAGATTAACTCGTTTCATTGTTTTCCTCATATAAAACGCTTTATGCCCGCCAAGTACAAAATTCGTTCTGATTGCTTCTGCGGCGTCTTCGTATGTTGCATATTTATTCATCCATTCCTCAAAATAGGGGTCGCCTATTCCTTCGCGACATTCAGCGACAAGAATTAGCGTGCCACCAGGAACCACGGTACGATAGCAGTTCTCGATAGCTTTTGTTGCCTGATATAGGTTTCGGTCCTTCGGGAGACCACCTGCACTTACCACCAAAATGTCAAACAAATCGGTTTCAAGAGAAGACAATTTCTTTATAACTTCCGCACCAGTAAGCAATACAGAATTCATCTCCCCTGCGTATGCATCTACCTGATTGCCCGAACTGTCGGCAACCGTATTTATCACGAAATCCGGGGGTGCGAAAGATGCTGCTTCTGTCATATCCTGATGCACGGGGTTGTCTTCGATATTCGCCGTTTTTGCACGGTCATCCAGTAGAAGTGCATGGTTTCTCTTTATCGTCTCTCGCGATGAAATCCCGGGGAGGATACTCTTCCTTCCGCCGCCGAACCCTGCATAATAATGCAGTGTTATGTCGCCTGTTAAGATTTTCACATCTGCTTCTACGTAGCTTCTATTCAGCATTACCGGTGTCCCTCTGCTTGTCGTGCCAACAAATACCTGGTCTTTTGCATCGCAGTCGTGAATCTCAAGGTTGAATTGCGAGGCATACGTATTCATATACGTACCAAGAATTCTTTTTAAGTCCTCTTCATTTGGCGCTGTGTGCGTACCGCAAGCAACGAGCAGGGTGACCTGCTCTTTATCTTTATGCTCTTTCCCTATCTCTTCTGTTAATGCATCGAGCATTCTCTCGGTAGGTGCTTCTCGTGTGTGGTCATCAACGACAATCACTATTTTTGCGTTTTTTTTCCTGTCTATTATTTCTCGCAGCTTTTTTGTGCCAATGGGGTTTTGAAGGGCGTGTTTTATCACGCCATGTTTTTTTGGTTTAGTTTTACTTTTGCTGCTCTTGGGGGCTAATAGTCTACCTTCTATGTCTATGCCTATCCACTTGGAGCCGTATGGGATTTGTAGTTTTGTCATGATTCTTGGCTATTTCATGATTCTTGGCTATTGATTGTTTCTTATGATAGTTTTATAGGTCTTCATGCTCTTAAGTAAAAAGATATGTGGGCACTGTCTAAAAATCTAGTAATTTTTATATAAAGGAGTTATCGGAAATTTCAAACCCCTTTATTTAGGGTAAAATCATAATTATGGGAGCAGAGATGTAACGGTTAAAGTTGCCACTGCAAACATGGATAAATTTCTTGATGCAATGAAGGACACTGAAGAAGCAAAAATAACGAAAACTAAAGCTGCTGAAAAGTTAATTTGCAATTAAGAAAAAATGGTAAAAGTAGAACGATATAAAGGTAATCCCTTAATCAGACCAAACAGAGATCATCCCTGGGAAGCATTAGCTGCTTTTAATGGAAGCATAACAAAAGACAATGGAAAATTCCACATGGTTTACAGAGCAATTTCTTATAAACAAAATTATCACGAGCGAAATCTTAATCTTTCCGCAATAGGACACACTATAAGTGATGACGGTATAAATGTTGGTGGTGGTCGTTTATTTATAAAACCCGAATTTGGTTGGGAGATATTTGGCTGCGAAGATCCGAAAATTACAAGAATAAATGGGAAATATTTTATTTTCTACACTGCACTTTCCAAATATCCGCCAACTGCTTCTAGCATTAAGATTGGTCTTGCGATAACCAAGGATTTTGTAAACGTTGAAAAACACCCTGTTACATTTTTCAATTCAAAGGCAATGGCTTTATTCCCAGAAAAAATCAACGGGAAACTGGTGGCAATATTAACAGTAAATACTGATATTCCGCCTGCAAAAATTTGTCTTGCTTTCTTTGACGAAGAGTCGCAGATATGGTCAGAGGATTACTGGAAGAGCTGGTTTTTCTCTTCGGAAGAGCATGTAGTTTTATTGCCGGATACAAAAAACGATCAAATTGAGGTAGGAGCACCACCTGTAAAAACCAAGTACGGCTGGCTAATAGTCTATGCCAATATCAAAGATTATCTTTCACCACCCCGAACATTTGGAATTGAAGCAGTGTTGCTTGATTTTAAAAAACCTTTCAAGATAATTGGAAGAACCGAGAAACCTTTATTGGTTCCGGAACGGGAATATGAATTATATGGCGTTGTACCCCATGTAATTTTTCCATCAGGGGCTATTGTTCAAAATGGCGATCTTTTTATTTATTATGGGGCTGCGGACACAACATGTTGTCTTGCAATATGCAATCTGGATAAACTAATTGAAGAAATGTTGGTTTAAGGGTAACTTTTAAATAAAAAATTTAGGTATTAACAATTATTTACAGAGCGATGTCGGAAGATAGCACTTCGGTTTTGGGTTACGCTTCCAGTAAAGATGGTTTTTTCGAAGATATTTCACCACCGGGAGTTGATGATAAAGATGCTTGTATTTTCTCAGAAAAGGTTGAGGATAAATATATAATATTCCGTAGGATACGTTCATCCATAACTCGGGACATTGTGGATAATCTGAATTTTGATGGCACTAACTGGACAGGGATCACTAAAGCCATTTCTTACAGACCAGGCGGTTACTGGGACCACGCAAAGATAGGCATAGGGGCCACCAATAAAAACAAAAGACGGTTGGCTTCTCATTTATCCTGGAATTGTTTATTATGGCGGTGCAGATAAAGTAATTGGGGTTGCAACAGCAAGTTCAGATGAATTTTTAGAGGAAATAACAAAAACGGTTATGATGTTTGACTTAAAAGCTCCGCATCACGAGAAAAAATCAAAAAAGGAGGAGATAATCATGTTATCGCAATGCCCAAGAAACATCTTTATTAAAATTAATGCTAATA
>QBUL01000081.1 GCA_013180605.1 Candidatus Methanophagaceae archaeon GoMg1
AAAACTCTGCGTGCTCTGCGCTCTCCGCGGTGATAAATCACTATATTTTTAGACCAGTGCCATTTATAAATCCACCGAATTTTGTGCAGATACGTTTCTCTTCCTCACCTCTGCATACTCCCCTATCTCTGCGATCAACGGATGTTCCCAGGAGCGGTCGTCATAAAGGAAAACGAATTTTGCTTTTCCCTCGTTTAGTTTCAGCAATTTCAATACATTTTGCAGTGCTACGGTCTTAGCTTCACTATCCACTTCCGTAGGTATTTCTGACTGTCCCACCGGGTAACTTTCCTTCAATTCGACCGGACAAGGTCCAAAGGGGGGTTTAACAAAAAATAGGTGGTCATAGTTGTAATTTTCGTTTTCCAGCTCTTCTTCTTTTGACTTTGACTTCGGCTTTTTGGTTTCTGTCGCCGTTATCAGCACATTCCCGGATAACTTGAACCTGTTCAGCCTGTACGAGTATCTCAATACCTCTGGTCTGTGCGCAGAAGTCGTACCAAGATAAAAGAACGGACGTTTTGTAACAGGGTCGTATTTCTCAATCAATTCTGCATACGCCGTTATACGCTTCAAGGCGTTCAGCAAAGCGGGATATGCCCTGCATCTCCTCTCGCATAGCTCCCACAGGCTTCCCTCCGCTATACTCTGCTTTACCGTTCGCATCTCCTCAAACGTAACCCACAAATTATGCGATGCCAGTAAATCCTCGCTTTCTTTTACCTCTTCCACACTGTAACTGGAACACACAGGGCAAGAACAGGGGAGATACCGCAAACTATCCACTTTTCTCGTCCCCCCCTCTGTCATGTATCTCTTCCCTTTTGCATATAATGCGTATGCGGCTGAATCGAAGAGGTCGCAGCCCAGAGCAACGGCTAAGGGAAAAAGCATAGGGTGACCAGCGCCAAAGAGATGCACAGGAGCATTCAACGGCAAATTCGTTTTCGACGCCACGATTATATCCACCAGCGTATCAAATTGGTGGGATTCCAACAGGGGCACCACGCCACCTATTGCATACACGTCAAACCCGATTTCTGCAACGCCCTTTGCACTCTCCCTGCGTAAGTCTAAAAAGGTAGAACCCTGCACAACTCCTGCGAGCATTCCATTTTCAGTTTGAATTATGTTTCGTGCTTCTCGCATTCTGCTGAGTGTTTCATCTAAATCATCCTTCGCTCTTTTTCTCTTCACATAAGGCGCTGTTGGGATGTCCAGAGGTACACATACGTCAGAGCCTATATGCTGCTGAAATTCCAATATTTCTCTGTTGCTCACCTCCACGTCTTTATACTCCGAGAGTTGATAAGAGCCCGAATCAGTCATTATTGGCATTTCGCAGCCTAAAAGCGAAGGAATGCCGTTTTT
Organism: Candidatus Methanophagaceae archaeon GoMg1; assembly: GCA_013180605.1. GTDB lineage: Archaea > Halobacteriota > Syntropharchaeia > Alkanophagales > Methanospirareceae > QEXZ01. Next base: position 1,372 of record QBUL01000081.1, read on the forward strand.
AACTGCTTCTTCTCTCAAATTCACCTTCTTATATATTATATACGCATTTGTAATGAGCATCTCAGCCCCGTATTTCTTCATTTCATCAGCTCTGAGTGACATAAGATTCGGATTTATCACGGGCATTATCGTCGGCGTCTCTACGACTCCACGAGTTGTTCGAAGCTTTCCTATTCTCCCCATTAAGTCCTTATGCAATATTTCAAATTCCATTTGTGTTGTCTCTTTCTAAAGAAAGAACATTGCTAAAAGATTTTTTCAAGAAAATAAATTATTGACACAGATTAACGCAGATTAACACAGACAAATAAAAGAAAAAATCCGTGTAAATCTGTGTAAATCTGTGTCTTAAATATTATACTTTATATACAATGAATATAAAATGACATCAAGGTATTTATATATACAGTACTGTATAAATATGGTGCACAATGTTCATCATTCAACACTATGAGCAAATCCCGTTTGTAAACCCGTCTTTGCTATACGATAGCTTGAGTGCTGAAGACAAGAGCGAGAACGCCGAATCTTACCTGTTGGAATCTCGCGAAGGAAGCGATAAATTGGCAAGGTATTCCATTATGGGCTTCGATCCTGCGTTTAAATTCTCGGTGAAGAACGGCATTTTAAAAATGAACTCGTATTCATACGACGATACGGTTCTCGCGGAAAAGATGAAGGATGCCGCTGCGGCTGCTGCGAAAGAACATGAAACTAAATCTTGGAATCCACTGAGCCTAATCGAGGATTTCCTCGGGGACCTCAAAATAGCAGGGAATATAAAAAAGGAAAGATTTATCGGTGGTTTCGTTGGTTACCTTTCATACGATTACATCCGCTATTTTGTGGATGTCGGTGGGAGCGCAGTGGATACGCTGAAACAGCCAGATTGCGAATTTCTACTCACAAAAAAGAATATTATCGTAGACCATAAGGCGAAAAAAGCTTTACTCATATCTAACGAATTTTGTGAAACCATTCCTTCAGAAAGCAAAGCATTACCAACAACCTCTCTTTGGAAAAGAAACAAAAATTATTTAGAAAAGGGAGATTTAGCAAAACAAAATTACCGTTTTAAGGGGTTGTCTTCCGATTTCACGTCAAACATGGAAAAAGGAGAATACGAGAGGAGTGTGAGAATAGCGAAGGAATACATTCGTGCTGGCGATATTTTTCAGGTGGTTCTTTCACAGCGGCTGGAAGCGGATTTTGAGTTGGAGTCCTGCGGGGATGAAAATCAGCGTGCTTTCGACTTTTATACCCGTTTGAGTGAAGTGAACCCGTCTCCCTACATGTATTTCCTTGATTTCGGTGAACGTAAGATAGTGGGAGCGAGCCCGGAGATGCTGGTCAGGGTTGAACCTGCTGCTGCGTTGAATAGAAGCAGGAAAGTGGAGAGCTGTCCGATAGCGGGAACAAGACGGCGTGGTGTAACCGAAAAGGAGGATAAGCAGCTGGAGGTGGAGATGCTTAATGATGAGAAGGAACGTGCGGAGCATTTGATGCTTGTGGATTTATCAAGAAACGATGTAGGAAAAGTATCAGAATTCGGATCGGTAAAAGCGCCGAGGTTTATGTATCCGGAGAAGTATTCGCACGTGCAGCATATCGTAACGGATGTGGTGGGGCAGTTAAGGTCAGACAAAAACGAGTTTGATGCGTTGGAAGCGACATTCCCTGCGGGAACGGTTTCCGGAGCGCCGAAAGTAAGAGCAATGGAGATAATAGAGGAGTTAGAGCCAACGAGACGAGGTATTTATGCAGGATGTGTAGGCTATTTCTCGTTTAATCGTTCGATGGACACCGCGATAACGATAAGAACTGCGGTGTTTGAACACGGGAAGGTTTATATACAAGCAGGCGCGGGGATAGTTGCTGATTCTGACCCCGAACGCGAGTATAATGAGACGCTGAGTAAATGCGCGGGTTTGTTGGAATGCATGGCAATTCCGGGAGGCGAAAACTAAAAAATGAACATTCTAATCGTGGATAATATAGATTCGTTTGTGTATAACATTGTGCAATACGTGGGGATGCTGGGTGCCGAGCCGATAGTTGTGCAGAATAACGTGAATCTTGGTCATATAGAGAGGATTGTCAAGGAGAAGGAAATAGAGCACATAATAATTTCGCCCGGTCCGAAGACGCCGCGAGATGCGGGTGTCACAAATGAACTGATAAGGCGATTTTGCACGGAAACAGAAACTAAAAAGATTTTAGGCGTTTGCTTGGGGCATCAGTGTATAGGTTATGTTTTCGGTGCGAGGATACGGAATGCGCGGGAGATAAGACATGGGAAGGTGAGTTTGGTGACGCATAACGGAGAAAACGTGCTGAAAGGGCTGAAGAATCCTCTTTCTGTGGTGCGGTATCATTCCTTGGTGATTGATGATGGTAATGGTGGTGTTGGGGAATCATTTCCAGATTGTTTAGAAGTAACCGCGAGAAGTTTGGATGACAATGAGATAATGGCGATCAGGCATAAAAACATGGATGTTTATGGTGTGCAGTTCCATCCGGAGTCGATACTGACTGAGGATGGATTAAAGTTGATACGGAATTTTGTGGATATGTAGAGGTGATTGTTTCCACATATTCTATAAATTGGATGCATCGTAATTTATCCCAAACATAGTGAGAATGGTAATTTTGGCCGAAAAAGTAGTTGTAAATCCCGTAGAAACTGCATTAGTTGTTATAGACATGCAGAAGGACTTCTACTGTGCAGATGGTGCTTTGTTTGTATGCGAGTAGCACGGTGGAAAAGACAAATTGGATGCTCAAATATGCTACTATTACGAGTTAAGATAATATCGCTTTTTTACACGTTCATCCCTTTCAGTACTATATCTCCTTCGTTGACACCAATATCGTCAGCAATGACCCTGCACTTTGCCTTCAGCAGGAAAAATATAGGATGGCTCTCATCAGAAAGCCCCTCGTAGTTTCCCTGTCCCTTACTTATTACAAATTCCGATTTTTTGTATATCTCTTTGAATTCCGCATTGCATGTTTCGAGAACGGTTCCTGGTGCACTTGTTCCGGATGATAATATGGATGCAACTTTATCTATCCCCGCCTGTACTGCATCTTCATACGTTACGTCATTTATAACGGGCATTGCCCTGACTACATATATCGCTGGCTTTTTCGTCTCCTCTATTAAAATTCTATCGAAAACCGATTCCCCCGCATTGTCGCCAATATACAGAATTTCATTGGTTTTATCCAAATAATGCTTGAATTTATCGTAATCGAATATTGCAAAATCCTTATTTAGCATTTTGTCCAGTTCGTTTTCGATATCGAACTTCCTATTCACGCCAAAGTCTATCACATTACCCGCAATTGCAATTCGTATCGCTGTAAGGAGCCGGTCATTTGACTTTTCAACTTTGTGCTTCAGCGAGTCGTATAATGCCAAGGCTTTCTCGGTGTTCTCCCTTTTTAGTTCCTTGTAGGGGTCAAGCACCCCTGTGATTTCCCTCACTTTCTCGTATATTAGCATTCCCGTTTCTGGCGGTGTGCTTTCAAGAGGAATGTCGCTCAGCATCGTTCCTATTTCATCCAAGAGCTTTTTTAGTTTATTTTCATCTCCAGTTGCTATCCGCCCTGCACGGAGTGCTTGATTAAAGAAACAGGGAATACAGTCAAGATATGTTCTCATATTAGCCTTCCTCGTTGTATATAAAGTATAACCCCCTCCTATTTAAGACACAGATTTACACTGATTTACGCAGATTTATTTTAGTTTAACCGTGTTGATTCTCATCATCTGTGTTAATCTGTGTCTATAATTTATTTTCTGTTTTCTTGTCCATCGTTCACACCCATTCAAACCCCCTATGCAAACCCCATTCTCTCGCAATGTCTATTGCTTCGCGGTATTCACTCATTTTTATTCCCCTGTTAAGTTCCTTATATTCCTGCGCTTTATACATAGGTCTATATTGCATCATTATGTTTACGTATGTCTCTTTAGATATTTCTGTGGCAACGAACTTCAAGACTTCTGCAGAGCCCGCGATTCCGTTTGGAAGCACCAAATGCCTTATCAGCAGTCCACGGTATGCTATCCCACTTTCGTCTACTTTTAAATCACCTACCTGACGATGCATTTCCTTTACCGCTTCTTTACATCTATCGAAGTAATCTCTCGCATTGGAGTATCTCTTTGCATTTTCCATGTCCCCATATTTTATGTCGGGCATGTAGATGTCCACAATGCCTTCTAACAACTCTATGGTGCTTTTTGCTTCGTAGCCACCACAATTGTAAACAATGGGGATGCGAAGACCTTTTTCTATCGCTATTTTCAGCGCTTTCACGATTTGTGGTGTGTAATGTGTCGGTGTAACGAAATTGACGTTATGACAACCTCTTTTTTGCAGACTGAGCATACTAAGCGCAAGTTCCTCCTCCGTCATCCTTTGTCCATGTCCCAGGTGACTTATGTCATAATTCTGGCAGTATATACAGCGCAGGTTACAGTGCGTAAGGAATATCGTTCCAGAGCCATAAGTCCCAACTAACATGTCTTCTTCTCCAAAATGCGGCTGCACGCTGGACACCATCAAATGTTTATCGGACTTGCAATAGCCCTTTTCTCCTTTGTTTCTGTTAACGCCGCATTCTCTTGGACATAGTTTACAGTCACTCAGTATCGCCTCCAACTTCTCTATTCGTTCATCAAGTACGCCGCTTTCGTAAGTTTCAAGATAAACAGGAACACGCTTAGCCTTTTCCATTCTTTACTTGTATTTGATTTATATAGCAGATATAAAAAAGAACAATTTTTGATAATCGGACGCAGATAATCAGGATTTTAAATTTAGAATAAGGTTTAATAGACGGAGGAGATGATTAGAATCGTCTATCGAGTTTATAATAAACTGGGTTGGGAAATAGTTTTCTGCGTAAATCCGCGTAAATCTG
>QBUL01000179.1 GCA_013180605.1 Candidatus Methanophagaceae archaeon GoMg1
GTTGGGAAATAGTTTTCTGCGTAAATCCGCGTAAATCTGCGTCCTAAATAGGTGGAAGTTATACGTTATATACAACAAGAAAGCCTAAACAATGATTGGAACCATCTTAAAACTCTGCGTACTCTGCGCTCTCCGCGGTAATAAATCACTTGATTTTTAGACTGTGCCTCCCTCAGAAAGAATGTCCGCTGCGATTTGTTCAAGCTTACTTATTTCGCGTTTCCTGAAACCAATGAAAATACCGCCGAATTTACCACCAACTAAGGTTCGTGTCTTTTCGCCGCGTTGAAGCACTTTATTAAGTAATGGATGCAGGATTTGCACCTTATCTTCCTTATCAGTTATAATCAGTATCCCGTTTTCAATTCCTACAATCCAATTAGATGTCTTTGCTTTAGGCGGGATGATGCGGTTAAGCGTTGGCTGCTCGATGTCGAGATGCGTCACGGTAGCTCGTGAATAACCCTTCAGATGGATATAAACACGCGCATTGGACAGTTCTTCTGCGTTGAGGCAGACTTTTGCATTCAGCGGCAGTTTGCCTTCTGCGGGGCCTGTCATGCTTAACTAATTATCAATACTAACTTGACTTTGTCACATTTTAAATCTACCGTAGAGAACGCTGAGTTCGCAGAGAAAATATATTTCACAGCACCAGCAGCAACCCGTATCGCATTATCTACCGCCATATTTGCCTTATTTTCTATCTCGCCTTTATACGTAGCAAATCAGCGGATTGATCAAATACTTCAATCTTGGAAAAGAATAATCGAAATTTGGTGCCCTTTATGTATTCCGTTACCTTTACGTGACCAATTATGTCATCTTATTTTAAATCCCCGCGGTTATGATTTTGAAGGAAGAGTTTTGCAACAAATATAAAGGATAAGTATAGAAAGGGAGTAAAAATAAAAATGCAAAAAAGACAGTGGTATACGTTAGGATATATGTTTTCAGTTTTTTTGCTTGTGACAGCGATTTGGTTGGCTTCTCCCCTATCAGAGACCATTTCTCTATTGTTAAGTTATTTCCTCATTTTATGGGTTATTGCAACAATTACATGCTTCATTTGTGGATCGTTAGAAAAGGAATAAAAAAGTCAGGAGGGGGATTAGTCTGGGTAAAATAAAACAGGCTGTAGTCGTAATATTATTCGCTATTTTGGCTATCTTTATTGCTTAGGGGTTCTTCGCTGTGGTAATGTATGAACCACCATATTATACTAAAGTGCCTAAAATCATAACACATGAGGTTGAACCTCTTGAAAGACCTTATCATGTTGAAGTGTATATTGAGCTAGATGACGGTTCACATCATCGTTTTGATGATGTCCAATCCGTGGATATAATTACAAAAGGAACCTTACGTGCCGTCACTAAGGAATCGCGTTTTCTTGATGAATATGAAACATTTAATGTCACGGAAGTGAGATTCAAATTTAAGAGAGATGGATACTTGGTTGAGTTTACCAATCTTTCTGGAAGAGATCACTTTGTATCGACTAATGACGCATATCTCTATCCTTATGAAACGCCTGTATTTATGCGTATAACTGACTCGGCAGGTTATTCAACAAAGACATTTTACAATGTTGAATCTTTTAGGTTTTATGTGCGAGATTAAAATGCACAACCCAAACCAAAATACAAAAGGAGCAAAAATAGGCGTAGTTCTAACCGACCCTGACGGCTGGACCGCAAGTGCATTCTTGAAGAATAGGATTATTGACAATAGCATATCTGCTCAGGCGAAGAAGATAGAAACGGATGCAATGAAAATCATTGCGAGGTGATGCAGGACGGGGGTTTTTATATTGGTGGATTTAAATTATTATAAGGGCTTCGTATGTCAACGACACAAGGGGAGACTAAAGCTTACATAAGTGCAAGTTTTAATAATAGTGCACAAAAGCCGATCGAGTTCTTTATTGAGATGGCAAAAGCTCTCGGAATCAAGACTATCTGGCTTAAAGAAATATACGAAACGCGTCCAATTGAAGATAAAATTAAAGATAAACTAAGGAAATGTAATGCTTTTATCCAGATTCTTACAGAAGATATTGAAAAAGAAAAAAGGGAAAGAGGATGGCTTGGTAATGAGCCAGCATGGGCGGACTCATTTGAAATTGCGAATTTTGCCTTATTTGTTGAAAAAGGGGTGAAACCTTCTGGTTTTTTAAGTAAAATAGAATATTTATCCTTTGATAGAAGTGCACTAGACAAAATTGCACCAAAAGTTATTCAGTACCTATTAGATTTAAAACAGCGAACATCTGAAAGTGTACCTTGGTATGGTGGAATAGAACCAAGATAAAAAAGTTACCAGTTGAAGGAATGTGTGGAAGGAAGATTGTTGCAGTTCTGCCTACTTTCTGTCTTTTTATTCGCAGTTCTTTTCTCGGCTCGCAGTTTTTCGAGTTCCTGTTCGTATAGTTTCATGAATTTTTGGAAGTAGAAAAGCTTTTGTTTAACATTTAATTTCGATTCGTAGTTATGAATCGCAGTCTTGACGACTTCTTCGCTTAGAATTGTTAACTCTGCGAGAGCCCTTGCTGCTCGCAATGCCGCATCCTCAAGACCTTTTTTCGCAGCAACTAGTCCAACTCTCACAAGAGACTCCGCTGCTTGCCGTGTCGCACCTACAAGTCCTTTTTCCGCAGCAGTTACTCCAGCAGCTTCAAGAGTCCATGCTATTTGCCGTGTCGCACCTACAAGTCCTTTTTCCGCTGTTAATTTCCCAAAATGTCCAAGAGACCGTGCAGCTTGCTGTGTCGCCTTTTCAAGACCTTTTTTCGCAGCGGCTTCTCCAACAGCTCCAAGGGACTCCACTGCTCGCCATGTTGCAACTACAAGTTCTTTTTCCATAGCAGTTACTCCAACAGCTTCAAGAAACTCTGCTGTTTGCGCTGTCGCATATTCAAGACCTTTTTCTGCTGTTGATTTCCCGAAAACCTTTAAATTTTCAATAACTTCTGCTGTCGACTCTTCATCCATTTTACTTACTGCTAATCTACCAGCTCGTTCTAAATGTTTACAAAAATGCCCTGAAATCTCTTTCTCTGCATCTGGTCCAACAATTTTAATCACCTGTTCGGTTACTGCTTTTAACCCAACTCGTGTCGTCTCAATGTCATATTTCATAATAGAACCATGCACTATATCCACGATGGGCTGAATTGGGTCTTCTTTCGAGTTGAGAAGGTTACCTTTGGTAATCTCATTTTTCAATCGTTTTATAATAGTTTCTGGTGTCAAAAGACTCATAATATTCCAAATATAAAGACATAAAATTGCAAAAGTAGAAATCCCCAGAGCATAAACAGACGAAATATAAGCTTCAAGAGAGATACTCGAAATCATAATTTGACTTGTATCCTCAGCTCCTCGTATCATCTTTAAAACCAAGAGACCATAAAAAATTGAGATACCATAAAAACCTAAAAGTATCCACATGTCAGGATTATCTCTAAAAATACGAATTACTCGCGGCGAATATGCGGATGCAGTGTGTTGAACGGCAATCAAAGTCAGTGATACGATGATGGCAATGATTGCTGCCTGACTTTGAACCAGTGCACTGAGCATGTATCGGGCACTGGTTGGTTCAGTATGAATAAGATTAAAAAGTTTAAATACGAAACCAACGGCGAAAACAACCAATACGTAAAGACGGATGTATTTAAACAAGCGTACAGTCCACAGATCTTGAGATTTCCAATCATGCACTTTCTCCCTGATGTTTTTTACAGAAAAGGCAGAATCCTCTTTTCTATCTTGCATACAAATTTATTAAAGAAGTTCCACAATTAATAAACTATGATGCTTAGGCAGTTGGGGCATAACACCAGAAGAGCAGCCCGAATTTAATGAAATAAACAAGCGCGAAAGTCAAGATTGAGAACATGAAAAAGTTTTACCAAAGAAATATTATACCTTGCTATTTATTACAGAGAAAAAATGCAGGAAGAGAACAAATACGAGAACATTTTGTACGCGAAAAACGACAAAGTCGCAACCATAACACTCAACAGGCAAAAATCGCTGAATGCATTGAACACGGCTTTATTGACGGAGTTGCGAGATGCGCTGGAAGATGCGGAAATGGATGCCGCGGTGCATGTAATAGTAATAACCGGGTCGGGGGAAAAGGCTTTCTGTGCCGGGGCAGACATAACCGAGCTGGTTGAGAAAAGTCCCGAAGAAGCGAGTGAATGGTCGAGCTGGGTTCAGGGGATAACAACATACATGGAAAAGCTGAGTAAGCCGATAATAGCAAAGATAAACGGATTCTGCCTGGGCGGTGGCTTGGAACTTGCGATGGCGTGTGATTTCAGGATTGCATCCGAAAAAGCGGTATTTGGTCTGCCGGAGATAAACCTGGCAATTATCCCGGGTGGCGGCGGCACACAACGACTACCGAGATTGATAGGGAAGACAAAAGCGATGGAAATGCTGATGACTGGCGACCATATAGCGGCAGAAGAAGCTTTTCGGTTAGCACTCGTGAATAGAACTGTTCCTGCGGATGAACTCGACGGTGAGGTGGATGAACTTATCAAAAAGCTGCTTTCAAATAGTGCTGCTACGCTCGGAATAATGAAGGATGCGGTGAATAAAGGCATAGAAACGGATTTGGAGCATGCATTGCAATATGAAGCGGAATGCTTCGGGCATGCGCTTGCGACTGAGGATGCGAGAAAGGGTCTGAAGGGGTTTTTGGAAAGCCGGAAGTAGGATTTCAATTATAAAACTTATTTTATAAAACCATGCCATTAGCAATTTTGTACAGGGAGGAATTAAAGGAATATGACTTTGGTGCAGGGCATCCGTTCAGGGGAGCGAGGTATGAGAAGTTTTACCGCTTCTTGAAGGAGAATTTGAGCGATGAGTTTTATCTGTTTCACAGTGCGGACAATAGACCTATTGGAAGACCAGGGAAACTGGAAGAAGCTGCGAGGTTGATCGTGGGTCAGGCGAAGCGTGCAGTTGATTTAGTTGAAGGCGGGGAATTCGAGAAAGCCAGTTCAATAGGCGGTGGGATGCACCATGCCAAATCCGGTTTTGGCGAAGGATTTTGTATTTTTGTATATCAAATCGGGGAAGGAGAGGGAAAAGGAGATACAATAAATGTTCCAATGCCAATTGGTGCCAGCTATGATTCCTACAAATCGGTCTTTGTGGAAATAATTGAGCCAGTGGTCAAAGAATTCGAGCCTGAGCTAATCGTCAGATATGGTGGCTCTGACCCGTATCTAAATGACCAGCTAACGCAGTTGGGACTGCCGATAAAAGGATTCAGGATGATTGGGGAGAAGACGAGAGAGATTGCGGAAATTTGTCAAGGGAAGGAGATAGATTTGATTGCTTCTGGTTACAATGAAGATGTTTTGCCTTATGCATGGCTTGCCTTAATCTCCGGTTTGGCAGGCTTGAAAATAGCGGTAAAAGAGCGTGAACCAATAGCCGAAAGATACAGAAGAGATTTGGCGTCAAAGGATACTGAAAAGGTGGTGAGAGAGGTTAAAGAGGAACTAAAGGATTACTGGAGGTGTTTTGGTTAGCTGTGAGAATATATATAGTCGCACTCCTCAAAATTATCCCCTATTCTCAAATCAGTCAAGGAAACGCTATGCACTTGTAATCCCAATTCATGAAGATACTTCACGAGATCCTGAACAGATATACCTAAATCGCGGAGCATTGAATGATGAACCTCGCAAAAAATCTTGATTTTATCTTTATTTCTCCGCAAGGTCCTTTCTGCTCCTTTAAGCACAAATAGCTCACTCCCCTCACAATCCATATTGATCAAATCCATTCTCCCTACATTCTCTTCCTTTAAAAAGGTGTCTATTGTGGTAGTATCGACCTGAAAACTGGGTATGCCAGCTTGGGGAACAATAGAACTTGAAGCATTGTTCTTATAGAAATTGGTCGTTCCTATGTGGTCACTCACTGCCAATTGGCGTGTTTTTACGTTTTTTAATCCATTGCGATAAATATTCTCGTTCAGTATATTGAAATATTCCGGGACGGGTTCAAAAGAATAGAGTGTGCCGCTTTCTCCTATTTTCTTCGCTATCACTACCGTAGTAATGCCCGTATGCCCCCCAATATCTATCGCGTTCATCCCTTCTTCGAGAATTGATTCTAAGAATTCGACTTCACCCCTTTCATGTGGATTATCTCTCAAGAATCTCTTGAACGCGGTTGAATCGTAGAAGAAAAGCTCCAGTTCCATTTTATTCTATTTCTCCTTAAGCATTTGAAGTTTTTCTATCGTTTTCTCAGCAATGGTTTTCTCTATATTGAAATGATGTATCATCCTGTTAAGACATTTTTGCTTTTCTTTCGCATCGCCAAGACATTCGGCACAAGCGTTCATAAACTCTTTTGTTTTTGCTACGTTTGCGTTTACTTCGTCCGGTATTTTTTCACTGTCATGCCTCACAGCACCTTCAGCGCATACATCGTGGCATACACCACAACGAATGCAGTTATCCATATCTATTTCTGCATGCTCATTCGCCATATAAATCGTGTCTACTGGACACTCCTCAATACACGTGCCGCAACCTGTACATTCATTTTTATCTACCCAAGGCATTTTATCAATCCTCCTTTTGTTTTTTTTTATTTATTTACTCTTTTTCTATTTATTCTATATTATGAACCTCATCTCGATATTTGACCTTTCGCAGGCGGAAATAGAAGCGGTAATAGAAACGGCGAAAGAGCTGAAAAATGAGCGAAAAGAAGGCGTAAGAGTGAGAAATGACTTAGAAGGGAAGACATTAGCGATGATTTTCGAAAAACCTTCTACTCGCACGCGTGTTTCATTTGAGGTTGCAATGCACGAGTTAGGCGGGAACGTAACAAGTCTAAACTGGAATGAACTGCAGTTAGGACGGGGAGAAAGGATAGAAGAAACGGCAAAAGTGTTTTCCGCTTACGTTGATGCAGTTATGATAAGAGCGTCTCGGCATGAGACGGTGGAGAAGCTTGCGAGACATGCCTCGATTCCCGTGATAAACGGGTTAAGCGACCTGGAGCACCCCTGCCAGACGTTAGCAGACTTAATGACAATAAAGGAGTATAAGAGCAAACTGGCGGGTGTCAAAGTAGCGTGGGTCGGAGACGGGAATAACGTATGTAACTCGCTAATTGGTGGTGCTGCGATTACAGGTATGGATGTCTCCGTAGCGTGTCCAGCGGGTTACGAGCCTGATGAGGGAATCGTAGAAAAAGCGAGAGAGATGGGATGTGAAACACTCATAACGGGCACGGCAGAAAAAGCCGCTGCGGCTGCCGATGTGATATACACCGATGTGTGGGTATCAATGGGAGATGAGAACGAAAGCGAGAAAAGGAAGACCGATCTAAAGAATTATCAGCTAAACAAGGATTTAGTGCGAACTGCGAAGGAGGACGTAATCGTGATGCACTGCATGCCGGTACATATAGGAGACGAAATAACGGAGGGCGTGATGAACTCCGCCAATTCAGTGATATTTGAGCAGGCAGAGAACAGGCTTCATGCACAAAAGGCGCTGTTGTTGAAATTGTTAAAATATCAGCACTAAAATATCGACAATTGTCCATTATCCGTGGGGTGTTTTAGAACTTTTTAGAAAATCTTTTAAAGACCTTTTTTCAAGAAGTATTTAGGGACAGATATTATAAGAAAAAAAATGGGCGCGTCAGAAGAGGAGGAAAAGTTCCCTTTCGATATAAACCCCATGTATGAGGGAGAAAGGGTAAGAAAAGCAGGGCTGTATGCGGAGTTAGGAGGGCAGAGTAAGCCGGGATTTGAACTTGTCCTCTTTGAGCCCGACCCTGAGAACATAAAAGACGGGGAAGTCAGTCTGATAGGACCTGACCTGGCAGATATGGAGGAAGGCGGCAAATACGCGTATGGAATGATATACCGGGTATCTGGGGAGCAGATAGAAAAAGACCTTGAGGCTGTTATAGAGCGTAGAAATCACGAATACCAGTCTTATATTCAGGGATACATGCATCTCAACCAGAGGGGAGAGATATGGGTACGGATAAGCAAGGATGCGGTGAAGAAAGGACTGAAATCATTGAAACAAATAGGAAGGGCAACGATAATGCTGTTCAAGGCGGAACTGCCTTTTATCGAGCGCATGGAAGCTACGTTTATAACAGACGAAGAGGAGGTAGAAAAGAGATTAGAAGAGACGAACGAGATATACAAAGCAAGAGATGAGAAAACAAGAGGACTGCACGACGAAGACGTGGACGAATTTTATCAATGCACGCTTTGCCAGTCCTTCGCCCCGACGAACGTTTGTGTGGTCACGCCGGACAGGATAGCGCTTTGTGGTGCGATGAGCTGGTTTGATTCGCGAGCTGCAGCAAGGGTTGACCCTGAAGGACCCAACGCCCCTATCCCAAAAGGGGATTGTATAGACCCGATAGGCGGGGAATATACGGGAGTAAACGAAGCTGCAGTGAGGCTATCGAGCGGCGAATACGATTCAATAAAGATACATTCGTTTTTAGAGAAGCCGCATACGAGTTGCGGCTGTTTCGAAGTTGCGGGATTTTACATACCGGAAGTGGAAGGGATAGGATGGGTGCATCGCGGGTCGAAAGTTTCCGAGACGCCGATAGGACTGCCGTTCTCGACCATTGCGGGCTCAGTCGGCGGCGGGAAGCAGGTACAGGGATTCCTTGGGATAGGAATACAATACTTCTACAGTTCTAAATTTATCCAGTTGGACGGTGGATGGCGGCGTGTAGTCTGGATGGCATCGGATTTAAAGGAAAGAGTAGCGGATGCGATTTCTGATGAGATGAAGGACAAGATAGCGACAGAGAAGGACGTGAAAGACATAGAAGAGCTCAGGGAATTTTTGCAGCGCGTAGACCATCCGGTGGTAAAGGGAGTTATCCGAGAAGCTGACGGTGAGCAGATAACAGAGGGATGGGCAGTAAAAGAGGAAGCAGTAGAAGTAGAAGCAGAAGCAGTTCCCGTTGCAGAAGCAGTTCCATCAGCAGCTCAAATTCCTCTTGCATCTATACCAATGATGGCATCGGGAGCGGGAGCAGTAGCGGGAGGCGGTACACCTATACAGATAATATTGAAGGATGCGGACATCCGCATCGGGAAGATAATAGTGAAGAAGAAGGGAGAGAAATAGAGAGGATGGGAGAGGGGTGAAAGATAAAGGAAAAGTTCGTGTATATTAAGTTATGCAAAATTTGGACTATTATACGTTGGGGAAAATAACATGACGGCTGAAATCGCCATAATGAATAAAGAAGCGATTGCAATTGCAGCGGATAGTGCTGTTACACTACGTGAAGAAAAAGATCAGAAAATCTTTACTTCAGCTAATAAAATTTTTTCCTTATCTAAATTTCATCCTGTTGGCGTAATGGTCTATGGCAGCGCTAATTTTATGGGAGTTCCTTGGGAAACCATAATCAAAATCTACCGTAGCAAATTAGGTAAAAAGTGGTTTGATACATTGAAAGAATATGCTGATGATTTTATAGATTTTTTTGGGGGGGGGAATCAATTATTCCCTGAATCAGAACAAGAAAAGTATTTTAAAGAACATGTCTATGGTTACTTTTATCATATTAGGAAGGCTATTGAACAAAAAGCAGAAACAATCATCAGTGAAGAAGAGGGAATTACAGAGAAGGAGATTGAAGAAATAACAGCCAAGATTATAAAAAGGCATTACGAGGTATGGAAAAAGTCAGAATTACTTCCTTTAATTCCTAAGAATCACATCAAAGATTTAAAAGATAAATATGGAACAATTATTGATAAAGCTAAGGAAGAAGTATTTGAAAAACTACCCTTAGCCAAAACCTTTTCTAATCAATTGACAGAAATTGCTGTAAATTTGTTTGTGAAATTTCCGGAAGATGTAATTTCTTCAGTCTTTTCCGGATTGGTAATCTTTGGTTTTGGTACAAAGGATGTATTCCCTTCTCTTCAATCATTCTTTATTGAGGTGATGGCAAACAATGTATTGAAGTATAAGAAGGACGAAGATAACTGTATAAAAATTTCTTTCGAAAATGGTGCGGCAATTGTTCCATTTGCTCAACGTGAAATGGTAGATAGTTTTATGGAAGGTATTGAACCAGGTTATGAGGAAGTTATCGAAAGCCTTTTGTCTCAAGTATTTGAACAGTATCCAGAAGTTATTGTTGGCAATATTGAGAAGTTAGATGACGATGAAAAAAACGATATAAAAGAGAAATTAAAGGAAATAAGCAGCGAAATGTTTGACCAGTATAAAGAGAGATTGGAAAATTATCGGATAGAGAACTATATACATCCTGTTATAAAGGTTGTTGCTGTGCTCCCCAAGGATGAACTTGCGGCGATGGCAGAATCGCTTGTAAACTTAACTTCGTTTAAACGAAAAGTATCAATGCAAGCAGAAACAGTTGCTGTGCCTATTGATGTTGCAGTTATTTCTAAAGGAGATGGTTTCATTTGGATAAAGAGGAAACATTATTTTTCGGGGGATTCAAATCCTCAATTTTTCGCAAATTATTACAGGGAGGTAAAAAATGGAGAAAAAAACTAAGGAAAGAAAGAAAGTATATCGCACGGTGGAGGAGTTTGAGAGAGAGTTCTTTCCAGCTTTCCACGAGAAAAAATTGGTGGAGAAGAGAAGCAAAGAACCCAGTACCTTTGGAACAGGGTTAGCAACAGAACTTTTAGAAAGTATCAGGCAACAATTGATGAAATAGTAGCCGAGGAGAGCAATAAAGATATAAGAGGATAAGAGCACAGCACAAACGAGGTATAAGAAGAAATGGAGAAGGAAATAACCTTGGCGGACATAGCAAAAATACTGGAGAAATACGAAATAGTGGAACTGGAGGACGTAAAGATAAAAGGGGATATAGAGTTAGAATTAGCTGAGGGTGGCATGGCACTTCCCCCTTCAATAGCACAAGCTCTGCAGTCCATAATAAGTGCAGCACATATCTCCTTGTCAACCACCGAAGCCATCGCCACAACAGCACAAGCACTGCAGTCCATACTAAGTCCAGGTGCAGGAACAGGAGCAGGTGTGCAAAAAGCCCAGATACCGGCGACACCCGCAAAGGAATTGGGGTTAATACGCACGGAATTTAAAGTTGCGAAAACGGAATGGAAAGGTCAGATAGAAGAAGTTACAATCGGCGCTACATCGGCTGATGGTGGCACGAGAGAAGCGACGGTAACGATAGGGGGTGAAAAGGCGCTGCCTTTCTATAATTTTGACTATCAAATGCCGCATCCACCGGTGATTTCCGTAGATTGCTTTGACATGCCTATTACGCTGGCAAAGGCTGTGCGGGGGCATTACGAGGACGTGATGGAAGACCCAGGGGAATGGGCGAAGAAGAACGTGCGTGAATTCGGTGCTGATATGGTTACAATTCATCTGATAAGCACAGACCCAACGATAAAGGATACGCCAGCGAGAGAAGCGGCAAAGACGGTAGAGGACGTGCTGCAAGCGGTGAAAGTTCCCCTTGTCATCGGTGGGTCTGGCAATCCAGATAAAGACCCGGGTGTGCTGGAAGCTGCCGCTGAAGCTGCCGAAGGCGAGAGATGTTTAATTGCATCCGCAAACCTGAATATGGACTACGAACGAATAGCAAAGGCGGCATTGAATCACGGGCACGTTATTCTTTCGTGGACGCAGCTTGACATAAACGCACAAAAGACGCTGAACAGGTATCTGTTTAAACTGGGTGTGCCGCGTGAAGACATCGTGATAGACCCAACAACCGCTGCGCTTGGCTACGGTCTGGATTACGCATTCACGAATATCGAAAGGATGCGGATTTCGGCGTTAAAAGGCGATACTGATTTGGCGTTTCCCATCTCATGCGGTATAACCAATGCGTGGGGTGCGAGAGAAGCGTGGATGAAGGATTCGCCTATCAAGGAGGATTCTGATTGGGGACCTGCAAAGTATAGGGGTCCTTTGTATGAGATTATGACGGGATTGACATTAGGAATAGCAGGTGGAGATATGTTTATGATGATGCATCCAAAGGCTGCGGCTGCTGTTAAACGCGTAACGCAAATGCTGTTCGGAGCGACAGGAGCAGAGGACGAGGGTAAAAAAGTGAAGCTGGAAGATTGGGTCACGTGGGGTGGCGAGATGGATAAAAAAGTAGGCTCGAAAGATTAAAAGTATCTGATCTGATATCTATATCCCTGCTCCACCAAAAAGAGCTGACGATTGGTCCCGAAAGTCTGTTCAACGGTACCTTTTGATACCAGTGTGTAGAAGTGGGAGGTGTGCTCTTTGGGTCGAAGAATGCGCCCCAATCGTTGCGCTTCCTCCTGACGCGAACCAAATGTACCTGAGATTTGAATCATGACACTGGCATCAGGCAAATCCACGGCAAAGTTTGCGACCTTGGATACCACAAGTATATTGATACGTCCTTCTCTGAACTCATCATAACGTTTCTCTCTCTCATCATGCCTGGTCTTACCTGTGATAATTGGCAGCCCCAATGATTTGGCAAGCCTTTCTAACTGCGAAATGAACTGGCCGATGATCAAGATGCTCTCACCTGCGTGGTTATCCAGCAGTTCACACACAAGCTCTTTTTTGCGCTGGTTCTCTGCCGCGATGCGAAACTTGGCGCGTTTATCCGCATGAGCGTACTTGAGCTCTTCTTCAGCCGAAAGAGGAACGCGATACTCGGTACAGATGGCTTCTGCGATATAGCCGCGACTTTCAAGCGTCTTCCACGGGACATCATATCGCTTGGGACCGATCAGTGCAAAGACATCGTCCTCCTTGCCATCCTCGCGAACCAACGTTGCAGTCAGCCCGAGCCGCCGTCTGGCTTGAATTGCCGTTGTTGCACGAAATACCGGAGCCGGGAGTATATGCACTTCATCATATATAATTAGCCCCCAGTTATGCTCGGTAAAGATGCTCAGGTTGTGAAGCGGACTATTCTTTGTGCGACGATGTGTCAGCATCTGGTATGTGGTGATCGTGATCGGCTTGATCTCTTTTTTACGTCCTGTAAACTCGCCGATCTCCGTCTCTTTGACGCGGGTCTTGGAGAGGAGTTCATCACGCCACTGCCGAACCGAGACATTATTGGTCGCAACGATCAGGGTGTGGCTTGATATCTCTGCCATCGTTCCAAGTCCTATAATCGTCTTGCCTGAACCGCAGGGAAGAACGATCACTCCACTGCCCCCGGTTCTCTGTCCTGCACAGTAAAACATATCTATGGCATCCTTTTGATAATCGCGCAGCTGAAAAGAGTCCCCGTCAAGGTCAATGCTGCGCAGAGTGATATCAAGCCGTTCTCCATCCATATAACCACACAGGTCCTTGACAGGGTAGCCTGCCTTTATCAATGCGTGCTTAAGATCGCCTCGTCTCGCTTGCGGTATGAAGAGTCCCGGCAGACCGTCTTTATCCATCCAAAAGTCTTCTAATGACTCATTGTTACGGATTCGTTCCAGAATACGGGAGTCGTTCACAACAAGCTCCAAGCAGTCCTCTGCGGCTCTGGCTTTCTGTAACACCAGCTTGCCATAAGTCTCATACCACTCCCTCATATCGACAATGACATTTGACGGAATGCCGTAACGCGAGAACTCTTCAAGTCCCTCGACAATCTCTTTGAACGACACATCCAGTGCTGCAGCATTCCAGAGCGAGAGTGGCGTGACCCGATAAGTATGGATAAACTCCGGCGATTTTACCAGCTCTGCAAAGAGCGATAAAAAATCGCGGCATTCTACGTATCCTGGGTGTCCGACCTCGAGCATCAACGTGCGATCGCTCTGGATTATGAGCGGCTTCTGTGAGTTCATATGATATCTGTATCCTCTATCTTGATTGTGTGATCTTTCAGTGCCTTACTGACCTTCTTTACCTCTGATTCGTAACGCTTATCAAAGGAGAGCGTCAATTTGTCCCAATCTGCAGCAACAGGGCATCTAACCGCTACAAGTCCGTTGCGGAATTCTTCCATCAACTCTTTTGCTGGAAAGTGAAATGTAATCTGGACTTCCCGTTTTATTATCGCATGCTTCTTTGCTTTTGATTTTGATTTTGAGCTTAAATCTCGTCTGGGAAAGACGGTGCGTGCACCGTCTGGAAGAAGCACAAGAGCCGAAGAGCGATGTTTTATGCGAAGAGGGACCAACTCCTTCTGCTCAAGATGCGTGAACAACCTGTCAGGTGAATGCACGATTCTCATCGTCGGTGATATACGTTCAATCGTGAATCGGTCGATTTCGGGCAGATCGTTATCTCCCTCGAGAAGCACAACATTCTCATACAGTGTAAACGCTTCTGAAGCCCCAGTCCACTCGTCGAGTTCAATTTGAACGTTCTGTGGCAGTTTCTGACCGCTCATCTTCTCCAGGAGCTTAATCACATCAAGGTCGTCTCTCTCGCTCAATTGGGTCAGAACCTTCTTTTTTCGTAGTTTTAAGATGCTTGTTCTATCCTTTGCTACGACATCTGCAAGTTTTGTCAATTGCGCAAGAATCTGAACTGGATACAATTCCGATTCCACATGCACCTCGAAATTCGGCTGCACGGTAACTCTGGGTTCTATTATCTCACCGCTCATCACGTGCAAGAACGTATCACTGACTCGAAACGCCTGAAGCTGATTCATCTCGGGCAGGTATCCCTCATACTCTGTCTTGGAATAGGCAACCTCAATATATCCTAAAATATGGGGTAGTCCTTCAAGGAATCGTTCCACATAGCGTCCTTCCACTCGCTCAAATGCATCTGCATCACTCTCTGAGACATTTATCTCCGTATCCCACCTCTTACCCTCACGAAAATTGCCATACCGACCCTCCTTTGCATCCTGTTTATACTTATACTTGGGCTTCTCTGGGATAAGAAAGAACGGATGATTTTCTTTCAGATACCGGATCAATGAGGAGGTAGTGTACCAGATACCAGGCGTACATGACCTCAAAACCTCGATAAGAAACCGCCTTATTCTGGCAAAATCCAATCCCGGCATAATACCAATCGCCGATCCCCAGCTCGAGAACCCTGATAGCCTCCCCAGCACACTTGTATTATAAAACTCATTGTCACCATCAGGATAATTATTTACTAATAAATCAAAAAGCTTCTGCTCCTGCTCTATGAGCGGTAAACCAATGAACTCTTTATATCTTTTGGTATCAATTTTAATGTAATTGTCAGGAAATGACGGTTCACTGCTGGTATATCCTGCATATATCCCCTCCGTGTCATAGCTTATGAACTTGAATGCATGCGCCAGTTCATCGACATAATTTACCCAATTAGAATATCCTTTTGTCTCTACTTCTTCTATTGCATAAGAATTGCTCATGAGTTTTGCCAACCGCTTTGAGTCAGATCGGTTCAACTCATTACTCCGGTGTAACCGCTTTACACAGCGGTCTCGCACATACTCAACATAAGCATGCAGATCATGACGCAGATCATATTGGTTGGAAAAGACGCTCAGTTCGTCCGTATTTGTTGGAGTTAAGTTTGGTCTTGGTTGCATCATTCATTCCTCGCCTTCTTGATTACGTGCCCTGACGTCTCCACAAGTTTTTGTATTGCGGGAAGAAGGTCCCCGGGAAATGTGATATAATCATTTGGAAGCGATGCAAGGCTTTGCGAATCGGCAAACGACTTTTCGATCTGCACCTTGAGGCTCAGATCTCTTACCCGTGCAACCATCAGGTCTTCATGAATTATCTGTTTACCCCATCTCTTTTCAGCCATCTCGATTGCGGTGCGAAAACCGGATGAATTCTCTCGGAGCCACTCAAAAGCACCTTTTTTTCGAACTGTCATGAGCGCATTTCCGATTTTGATCGTGCTTGCGGTCGCTTTCAGATTGGAGTTATGAATATCCAGAGTTGCAACCGAAGCCAGCACTTCCAGTGCGGCATAAGGGATGGTCATCAGATTCAAAGTTACCGAACCGTCGGGCTCGATCTGTAGATAATTTTCAGGCGAAGATGAAGTCGCATCTTCAAGGGGATCCTCGGGTAACCGGTAGTATGCCTTTCCATCTGCCACAACTTTTACCAGGCAGCCCCACTCCCAGCCAGCCTCACAGATATGGTCACAGGGATGGTCCGCATCATCTCCTGTAAAAATCGCAAGCATCACCGCAAGACCATCTGCGGGTAGCCATTCATGCTCTCCCTGTTGTGAGAGTGCATAGAGTGTAACTTCAACGGGAGTCATATCACCACTCCGCGTACTGGTATCGGTCTTAACGGACGCGTTCCAGCATGCTCGCTGCCATTCCAGCAGGCGTCTTGCTCTGAACCTTTCACCTCCGATAAACAGATCGCCATCGTTGATTGTGAGTGTGAACGATCTTTTGTTTGATACAGGAGATGGTTTCTGCTCCCCTCCAACAATCTCAAGCAGTTTATCACGCAGCACCTCTCTATTAAAATCCCCGGCTTCTTCAAATCTCGAAGCCCTGACAACAGGTGGAAGAAACTCTCTGAATTCCAGAGGAAAACGAAATCGCCAGCGTTCCATCCTGGTAGATTTGGTATATGTTTCTCGTTCTATGCCAATGAGCACACCCTTTCGCACCAGATTATTCTTCACCTTTTTGAATGTTTCTTTGTACCGCTGGGTAAAAGTCCCGTAATAATGCCCGTTCACTGGTTCTGCGCAACCGTATAGTCTCTTGAAGTACTCGATGCCAACCTCTTTGTTTATCTTATTGAGCAGGTG
Source organism: Candidatus Methanophagaceae archaeon GoMg1 (assembly GCA_013180605.1). Lineage (GTDB taxonomy): Archaea > Halobacteriota > Syntropharchaeia > Alkanophagales > Methanospirareceae > QEXZ01. The sequence goes on from QBUL01000179.1 coordinate 16,751, forward strand.
GAGAAATACAACTTCCCTGTATGTTAATGAGTTCAGTGCTTCCTGTATGCCAATCGTGGAGATGAAGAAGTTCTCAAAGATGTCACGAGAAGTCACCTCACTGGCAGGAAAACCACGGCTTTTGCAGATCGCCTTGATATCAGAGTCATTGGTATCGCTTTTGCACATCTGCTTCAGCATACTTTGCGTATCCATTCAATCGCACCTATTTGTGTATATCTTAAGTTATGTCGATGACTTTTTTTCTTCTTTTTAGAAGCGGACTATCAATTATGATACTTACCAAAAGACTAAAAACTTTATTAAAGAAACAAATAAAAATTTATTCGGAATATCAATTGGTGTAATAAAGGAAGCATGAGGAAATGAAAATAAGCAGCCCAATGGAGGCATGGAAATATCTGCCAGGGACGAATTGCAAAGAATGCGGTGAGAAAACGTGTCTGGCTTTTGCGTCGCTACTGCTGGAGAGGAAGAAGAAATTAGAAGAATGCCCGCTGCTTTTTGAGCCCAAATACGCAGAAAAAGGAAAGAAGTTAGCGGAACTGTTAGCGCCAGAAGTACGAGAACTGGAGGTAGGAGTAGGCGATAAAGCGATAAAAATAGGTGGAGAAGACATCATGCACCGACACGAGCTCACTTTCTTTAATCGAACAGCGCTTGCTTATGACGTCTGGGACACGATGAAAGAAGAAGAGTTAAGAGAGCGTGTAAGAGGAATAACGAATTGGCGGAAGTTTTATGTCGGTGAATTTTTAAACGTAGATGCGATTGCCGTTCGTTCGGTATCAGGCGAAGCGAAAACATTTGCGCAGTGTGTGAAACGCGTGGCAGAAGAAACCAATTTACCGCTCGTGCTATGCTCATTCGATGCGAAAGTGATAGAAGAAGGATTGAAGGAAGTTTCAGACAGAAATCCGCTGATATATGCGGCAACCGAAGATAACTGGAAACCGTTTCTGGAACTTGCAACGCAATACGAAGTTCCAGTTACGCTGTTTTCCACAGACCTCGATATGCTAAACACCCTTGCCGTGACGTTCTCCTCGGCTGGCGTGACGAATATCGTGTTGGACCCCGGGACGTATCCAACAGGGAAAGGGCTTGAGGAGACGTTTTCCAAGTTTATAAGGATACGGCGTGCAGGGATAGTGGATGGGAACAAAGGAATTGCATATCCTTTGATGTCCGTACCTATGACCGCATGGATGGTTAACGGAACTGGAACAGGAACGGGAGCTAAAGCGGAAAACACGCTGGAGACTTCTTACTGGGAAGCGATACTCGCAGATTTGTTCATCCTGAAATACGCGGATATAATGATTTTGCACTCAACAGAGCCGCATTCGTTGATACCCGGGCGCACGCTGGTTGCGAATATATATACCGACCCAAGGCGTCCAGTAAGCGTAGAGCCGGGATTACGAGAGGTAGGAACTCCAACAGCTGGGCAATCACCTCTTTTTGTTACTACTAATTTCGCTTTGACGTATTACACCGTGGAGAGCGACCTTGCCTCTAACAAGATTGATTCCTATTTGATGGTGGTAGATGGCGAAGGGATGGGAGTAGAATCCGCCGTTGCGGGTGGTCAGCTCAATGCAGAGACAATGAAAGATGCTCTGGAATCGTTTGACGTGGAGCAAAAGGTAAAGCATAAGACAATGGTGATACCTGGTCTTGCCGCGCGACTTTCTGGCGAGACTGAGGACGTTACGGGTTGGACAGTGCTCGTGGGTCCGAGGGACAGTGGACGGATTCCCGGGTGGATGGAGAATAACTGGCCGCCTGAAAGCGTTACTTAATTCTAAACAAAATAGAAAGTAATTTAGTGCTTACATTATTACAGATACAAAAGAGAAAGAGAGAGAGCGAATACAAAACGATGCTAAAGCCGGTGGAAATGCGGGAACTGCGAATTGTCACCATGAATGACCTTGTAGACGGCGTAATCAAACGAATTGATGCTTTAGGGTCCGTTCATCTTACGGATATAAAGGAGTTCTTAGGCGACTGGGAAGGGTTAATAGAACCTTCAAAGGCAGATGCAATATTAATGAAAACCTCCGAACTCTTGGCGAGAATAGACAATTTGATAGCTCTGTTGCGACCTGGTGAGGGTGCGAAGAAGAGCTTGATGGAGACGCTGTTTAAAGCACCTGAAGAAGTAGGGCAGGGCCAATGGCAAGCGGAAAAGATAAATGTAGAGGAGATAAGGTTAGACGAGGTAGAAAAGGATTTTGGGGCGTTAGAGCACACCATAACCGCATTAATAGATAAAAACGAGCGATTAAGTGAAGAATTATCAACTACAAAGGAACTCTTAGTGGCATTGAAGGCGTTAGGCGATTTTGGCGTTAATCCGGATTTTGTAGGTGAGCATGAATTTATTTCGGTGTATGCGGGTAAGCTGCCTATCGGTAATTTAGACGAGTTGAAAACCACTCTTGATACAATAACCGGTGGAAATCACCTTGTCGTGTCAAAGCAGATAACCGAGAGCGAAACGGAAGGGGAAAAGACGCCTTTTGCTCTTGCTTTTGCGCTGATTGCGGCACTAAAGACCGATAAAGAGGAAGTGGAGCGGGTGTTGACCCGGTTGGACTTTGACTCACAGGTGTTTCCGGAACACATTCCTGATTCTATAAACGATGCAATACAGGATACGGCGGCAAGGATACAGCGGCTGGATAGGGATATAAAGGAGAACGAGAGCGAAATAGAGGGGATAAGAGAGACAAAGTTTAAAGACCTGCTCGTGATGCAGGAACTTGTGCAGATAGAGGAAAGCAAAGCAAAGGCAAAGGTTCTGTTTGGTAAGAGCGAACACGTACGCGTTATCGAGGGCTGGACGCCCAAACAGGAGGTTGAACGCATAATAGAAGGAATAAATGAAGAGACAGGTGGATTCTCCGTGATTGAGGTGATAGAGCCAAAGCGTGAGGACGTGCGTGTGCCTTCTTTGCTGAACAATCCACGAATAATAAAGCCTTTTGAATCCGTAATCAAGATGTATGGGCATCCGTTATACAAGGATATAGACCCAACGCTGATTACCGCCATAATGTTCCCTATTCTTTTTGGTCTTATGTTCCCGGATATGGGGCATGGTCTGATTATACTTTTACTCGGGCTGGCATTGATGTTTGCTTTTAAGGGCTTAGACAAGGAAATAAGAAGCGCGGGTATAATTATAGTCTTATGCGGGCTTTGTGCGGTAATTGCCGGTGCGCTATTCGGCGAATTCTTTGGATTCAGTCATTATGCGTCTGAGTTGATTCATAATTCCCTGGGTATGCACATACCTCACTGGCTTCTCCTTGATCCCTTGTGGTTCGAGCCCATCCCAAATGTAGAGTTCATGTTCATTGTGGTTATGCTGATTGGCACATTGCACATGGGACTTGGCTTGTTCCTTGGTGTAGCAAATAATATGTCGGAAAGAGACTACCTTGAAGTAATACGAGGGTTTGTAAAGCTCTGGTGTTTGTTCGGCGCTCTTTATTTCTTGCTTCTTCTATTCGGGTTTCATTTCACAGAGCTGCAAGACAACAATACCATGCTACTGCTAAGAAATATGGCTATTTTCTTGCTGCTACCTATACTTTCGCTGTTTGTGCTCAAGATAATTGCCGAGTTGAGGCATGAGGTCGGTGGCGAAGACCATAGCAATGGCGAAAAGAAGGAAAAGAGGGGACCCATGGAGTACCTTATCATTCTTATAGACGGTGTGATAGATGCCGTGCTGGAGAATTTCTTTCGGTTCCTTGCGAATATCGTATCTTATGGCAGGATTCTTGCTTTAGCGTTATGTCATGCCGCGTTAATTGAAGTGTTCCTTCTTTTGTCTTTCATGTGTTTTGGTATACATGTAGCTATAGCGACTGTGGTGTTCTTAGCTGGGACTGTGGTTGTAATAATTCTCGAGGCGATAATGGCGGGTATACATACCATCAGGCTGCATTTCTACGAGTGGTTCACGAAATTTTATGAGGGTGGCGGCGTTGAATTCTCACCGTTTAAGTTACGGTGAGTCTGTATGTATATACAATAACAGTCAAAGAATCTTCTTCACCCTACGAAAGAAACGGATAGCGGGAATAACAATCGTAAACAGAGGTAAGCTGAGCACTATTTCTATATCTGCATCCATCTGTTCCTTCACAAATGAAGGTACAATTTCGAGTCTGGTTACAGGCACAAAAGCATTCGCTATGCCGCTGCCCGCATACAAAAAGCCAGTCAGCACGCCAGTTTGGTACGGGTCTGATAGCCTTACCTTCACCCTACCCTCTAAACGCTTCATGGATATACTTTTGGTGAGCGCCGCCGCAAAATCCGTACCCGCATCATACAGTTCATTTGCGTTTACTACGAGCTTCCCCCAATCGGTGGGCTTCTCCTCTTTTTTTGGAATGTCCTTTTTGATAATGGTACCGCTCAAGACCCGTAATTGAAACTCCCGCTTTTCCGAGCTAAAGCCCAGACGTCCAGATGCAATGCCCCTTAAGAAAACAAAGGACATTCGTACCTCTGCTAAAGGTCCTTCCTTGAATAGCCGAAGCGAAATGTCAACGGGTATTAGGAGCGTGGCAGCTATTAAGACCAATATAAACGCTAAAACAACCGCAAGAATCAGCAGCATCTTCATTGTACTTTACGTTTTTAAAAATTAATCGAATCCGCATTATCACCTAAAAATAAACAAATAGGAGAGCTTATCTAAAAACTCTCCATACTGGCGTTCTACAAGTATTATGATTTTTCTTCGGTTTTCCTGCCCTCTTTCATATCTTTGATTTTTTCCATCACCATCGGCAATGCTTCTCCAACGATTTTATCCAATGTGCCAGACGGTTTTAGCGAGGCCACCCTCAACCCCTCTGGGCCTGGTATGCCCTTGAATACCGCTACGAGTGCTACAGGCCTCATTCCACCGCCACCCCCGACACCATATCCTTGTCCGCCCTTCGTGTCCTCCTTGCCACCGCCGCCGCCACCACCTGCGCCAAAACCAATCTCAAAGATGGGAATCAGGGTCTTATCCTCCAGCTCTATGGGCTTGCCAATTGCGATGTCAACGGTGATCATCTTCCGCAATTCTTCCCACATGTCTTTTATAACTACACTTGGCTCTTCATCCATTTTTTTTTTCACCTATTTGTACTTTTCCATAGAAAGTCGTCCCTTATAAGATTTTCGGTGTCCCTTACTTTGGGACACGATTCATATCACAATTATTAAAAGCGAAAAGCCCCTTTATAAAACCGATTAAAGAAATAATGCTTGGAACCAAACAAAAGAGCATAAGGATAAAAGAACTGGAGAACTATGGCTCTTCTCTTCGTCCTCTATATACCATAAGGGTGGAGATAGAGATAGTAGTCAGGGAAAGTCCCGATATGCTTCACAAAATATTTACCGGCACGGGGCTCATAGCAAGGGAGACGGTCCCTTTTGATGTCGTATCGAACTTTAGGGGTTCGGCAGACAATAAACCTTTTTATTCCGCTCTTATCGTGCATGAAGGCATCACGAAAAAATACGAGGTGGTGGCGAGGGACACGGGTGGGTTTCTCAGGACGAGGATAAATTATGAGCCCGTGGTATATCCAGAGGAACTTCGGTTGACGCATCCTGCGGAATTCCCACGAATGGGCATAGAAGTAGAGGAATGGGAACTTCATAACTACAAGCATTATTTTATGCTGCTTATCGCATCTAAACGGTACGAAAGCGTTGATATGTGGGTAAGAAGGGAAAAAGGGGTAGGAGGGGAAGAAGAAGAGGCTTCGGAGTTTACGGTACTGAGGGTGAATCTTGCAGAATCGGAATTAAAAGCGAGGGAAGTACCTTGCTCGTGGTATCTGGAGCGGCTTTCGATATTTAAAGACGTTGACCTGAAGGAGGAAGTGAGGAGGGAAATAGAAGTGGGGTGAGAAGTAAGGAACATTGAACATTGAGCATTTAAGTTTAACTTAAACTTAAAGTTAAGAGAAAAAGTAGAGGAAAAAAAATAGAGAGGGCGAGGGCGAGGCACTAAAAATGGGAGAAGAAATAGAACTCATATTAGATGAATATAAGGTGGCAGGGCGGATTCTGGCAGAGGTACGAGAAGAAGCAGTAGAGAGAATAAAAGAAGGAGTTTCCTTATTAGAGGTTGCCGAATTTGTTGAGAACAGCATAAGGGAAAAGGGTGCAGAACCGGCATTCCCGTGTAATATATCGAGGAACGAGGAAGCGGCACATGCTACTCCTTCGATAGATGACGAGACGGTGTTTGGTGCGGATATTGTAAAACTTGATATCGGTACCCATATAAACGGTTATATTGGCGATAGTGCAGTGACCGTGGACTTAAGTGGCAACAACGAGGAGCTGGTAAAAGCTTCTGAAGTGGCATTGAACGAAGCGATAAAGATAATTCGTGATGGCGTAACCACTATTGAGATAGGAGAAGTAATTGAGAATACCATAAAAGAGCGAGGGTATAAACCTATTGTCAATCTGACTGGACACGGGCTCATGCGATATAACTCCCATGCTCCTCCTGTGATTCCCAATGTGAAGTATGAGCACGGAATAATATTAAGAGAGAATAATGTCATTGCGATAGAACCGTTTGCAACGGATGCGCAGGGTGCGGGAAAAGTAGTAGAGCACGGTAATGCGGAGATATACAGTCTGATAAAATCGAAACCCGTCAGAATGATAGAAGCGAAGAAGCTGCTAAAGGAAATAAAGAAATACCAGGGGTTGCCATTCGCCAGGCGGTGGCTGCCACGCGAGAGGCTTGATATAGCACTACGAACGTTAAAAAACGGTGGAATATTAAGAGATTATCCCGTGTTGCGAGAAGAGGGAAAAGGGTTAGTTTCGCAAGCCGAGCATACGATAATCGTGACGGCGGATGGTTGTGAGGTAACGACAAAAAGAATTGTATAGCTGGCACCGTCTAAAAATCACGTGATTTATCACCGCGGAGAGCGCAGAGTACGCAGAGTTTTAAGACTGCCCCAATCATTGTTTAGGCTTTCTGGTGCCTTTGCGTTCTCCGTGTGCTCTGCGGTGAATTTTGAGGATATAGTAATTTCACTATTTCTTTCTTAGTAAAGGTTCTTTCTTTTTCAAAGAAAGAAAGTGTATGCTCAAAATAGACGGCACCTACGGCGAAGGCGGCGGGCAGATAATAAGGACTGCAATCGCACTTGCGGCGATAACAGGCGAGGAAGTAGATATAGAGAACATAAGAGCGAACAGACCCAATCCTGGACTTTCAGCACAGCATCTGCATGCAGTGAAAGCAGTAAAAAAACTGTCTGGTGGTAGAACAGAAGGGCTGGAGTTGCGTTCTACAAGGTTAAAGTTCGCACCGGGTGCGCTAAACGGATTTGAAAGTGAAATAGACATAGGCACTGCGGGAAGCATCACATTGCTATTGCAGTGTCTTATTCCAGTTGCGCTTTTTGCGGATAGCGAGACGAAAGTGCGTATAAGAGGTGGAACAGACGTTAAATGGTCGCCACCAATGGATTTTCACACGGAGGTGTTTCTCAAAGCAGTTCGTGAAATGGGTTGTGACGTGCATCTCGACCTGAAACGTAGGGGTTATTACCCAAAAGGTGACGGATTGGTAGAAGCAAAAATAACGCCTTCGCATCAGTTGAATGGAATTGTTTTAGTAGAGAGCGAGAGAATAGGAGAAGGAGTCGTAAAGGGGATTTCTCATTCCTGTGGGCTTCCTGCGCACGTAGCGGAAAGGCAGGCGAAAGCTGCGGAAAGCGTATTAAATGCGGCGGGATATGATAGCGAGCTAAAAACCGAGATTGATGAGAATGGTAAGAGGACAACGGGATGTGGCATAACGCTATGGAAGGGCTACAAAAGCGGCAGTGCATTGGGCGAGCGAGGCAAACGAGCGGAACGCGTGGGTGAAGAAGCAGCAGGGAACATCATAAAAGAATTGGAATCCGCATCTACGGTTGATGTCTATCTTGCCGACCAGCTTATTCCGTATATCGCACTTGCAAACGGCAAATCGGAGATGAGGGTTCGTGAAATGACGAAGCATATCGAAACGAACATGTACGTGACAAAGAAGTTTTTGGATGTTGAGTTTGAAATAGAGAAGAAGAGCGGATTTGTTATTGTATATAAAGTATAGCTTCTTTCTATTTAAGACACAGATTTACACAGATTTACGTAGATTTATTTTAGTTTAACCGTGTTTGTTGATTCTTATCATCTGTGTTAATTAAGCCCTTTCAGGGCTTGCGGGGACGTGGGCAGAGCCCACGAGCGTTAATCTGTGTCCATAATTTATTTTCTGTTTTCTTGTCTACGAAAGAAGATGCAGAAAATGAGGGATATATAAAAATGTCAGAACCAACAAAAACAAAAAAAAATCCTTCACCATTCACGATTTACCCGTTTCAGAGCGCCCCCGAGAGCGGCTTCTAAATCTCGGCTCAGAAGCTCTTTCAGCACAGGAGTTTTTAGCTTTAGTTTTAGGGCGTGGCATTGCAGGCGAATCTGTAATGGTAACTGCACAGAGACTTTTAAGTGAATTTGGCAACTTTAAAGAAGCTATCTCTGCAAGTGCGAGTTCTTGTATTTTCATCCATAATCATCCTTCTGGTGACCCTACGCCAAGTGTAGATGAAAACGAGTTGGGGGTCGTTATACTATGATAATTCGTGAGTCGCAAATAGAAGATGTGCTTGCAACCTATCCGGATATTGCTAAGGAAATATTAGGAATCTCTGAAGACCTTACGTTACTATCTCGAAACCAGCCGATCATGGATTATGGAATCTTCACCTTTTGAACAGGTTGCTATACCAAATGGGGCAACTACACACAAATGAAGAACTTGTTAGCCAAACAAACGGGACTATCAGAAAGCACAATAGGAAGTTATCTGAGGTTTGCAGAAGAGATGTGCTTGGTAACTAAAAAGAGCAGGGGTGAGTATGTTTTAACCGAGCTTGGTAAGAAATACAGTTTGAGTAGAGATCTAAAAGCCCCGGAAGACCATGTCTCTGAAGAGCAAGCAGAAGTTTTGCAAGATTTTATTACTGAAGATCCTTTTGCAAGTAGAGCTATCTATGGCATATACACGATTGTAGAATCAGTTTTTACTTTATCGAAAAATACTTATCCAATGCCTCTTGATTTAGTAATCAACTATTTTAGGGAGAGTTCCGGCAAGTTTTTTGAGTGGAATCTCAAAAAGCCGCCTTGGATGGTACAAAAATGTATTCAAACTATGCTATTTATTGAATTATGGCTTATTGGTCGAATAGGGGATAAATTTTATGTTACCCCTAAGGGGGTTAGGTTTATATTACTACTCCAATTGCATAAAACAATAAAAACAGTTGATGCTTTAAGAATCACTTCTTCATTTTCAAATCCTCTTGCATAGTTTCGTTCCATTTCATTATAAATTTTTCAGAAAGATTTTTATTATTACTTCCCTATATAAAAAGGGGTAAAAAACATGGAAGAAAAAGAGAGTGAAGTAACAAAAGCGGTTAGAGAAGCCGTGGTGAATGCGGTTGAGAAGGGGGAAGACATAAAAGAGAAGGTAGTTGAGATTGCCCGGGATGCCGTTAAGAAGACATTGGAGGGAGCCGAAGTTACGAGGGAGAAAGTGGAATCTGTAGCTAAAGGTGCGATGAAAGGTGCAATTGAAGGCGCACGGAAGGAAGAAGTGGAGGCTGCTGATGTCACCAAAGGGGCTGCCGAGGGCATAATCGAGGGTACGAAGCAGGCTGGTGTCAAAGCCGCTGACTTAGCGGAACATGCCGCAGAAGCAGCTCTGGACTCCGCAAAAGAAGGGGGCGATAAGGCGGTGGATGTGGTGAAAGGTGTCGTAAAAGGATTTCTTGGAAAAGAGAGTGAATTAACAAAAGCGGTTAGAGAAGCCGTGGTGAATGCGGTTGAGAAAGGGGAAGACACAAAAGAAAAGGTAGTTGGGATTACCAGGGATGCCGTTAAGAAGACATTAGAGGGAGCCGAAGTTACGAGGGAGAAAGTGGAATCCGTGGCTAAAGACGCGATGAAAGGCGCAATCGAGGGTGCACGGAAGACGGAGGCGGATGCTGCTGATGTCACCAAAGGGGCTGCCGAGGGCATAATCGAGGGAACAAAGCAGGCAGGTGCCAACGCCGCTGACTTAGCGGAACATGCTGCAGAAGCAGCTCTTGACTCCGCGAAAGAAGCGGGTGATAAAGCGGTGGAAGTGGTGAAAGGTGTCGTAAAAGGTTTTCTTGAAGCCGTCAAAGAGGTCTTAGAGAAGAAGAAAGAATAATAAAATGCCGATTCGCAAAATCGGTGTAATAAGCCGCACGTATCGCCATATCAATCGCTATCGCGAGATTGTCGCAATATTAGTAAAGTATGGTTTTGGTGAGGTATTAGCGAAGCTTGAGTTACAAAAACATCTCGATTTCGGTAAGGGCTTCCTATTAGGGAAACGTGCCGCGGAAATAGCGGATGTTTCACACTGGGCTCGGGTGCGAATGGCTCTGGAGGAGCTTGGACCAACTTTTGTCAAGTTTGGTCAGATGATGAGCACCAGACCTGACATGATCCCCCGCGAACTTATCACCGAACTGGAGAAGCTTCAAGAGGAGGTCCCTCCGTTTTCCACGGAAGATGCGAAGCGAATTATTGCGGAGGAGTTGAACAGTTCAGTGGATCGTATCTTCACGGATTTTTCGGGTTCATCTATTGCTGCCGCATCTATTGCACAGGTGCATAAAGCAGTGTTGCCCGGGGGTGAAGAAGTAGCAGTCAAGATTCAGCGTCCTGATATTGACAAAATTATCGAGGTAGACTTAGAGATAATGCTCCATCTCGCCACACGGGCGGAGAAACATTTTAAGGAGGAGGAAGCTATAGACATTGTGAAATTAGTAGAGGAATTTGCACGTGTGATTCGGAAGGAACTGAACTTCAGAATCGAGGCGGCATATATTGAGCGTTTTGCTAACAATTTCCAGGATGACACGACAATTCACGTGCCTAAGGTCTATAAGGAGTTCTCCTCAGGTAAAGTCTTGACGATGGAGTTTATCGGCGGGTACAAAGTCACGGATATTACAAAAACCGAGGTGCGTGAGCACGGAATTGACCCGAAAGTCGTGGCATCGCGGGGGTTGGACCTCATTCTTAAACAGATTTTTGAACACGGGTTCTTTCACGCAGACCCACATCCGGGAAACATCAGAGTTCTGGATGGCAATGTCATCTGCTTCCTTGACTACGGCATGATGGGTAGGCTGTCTGCACGTCATCGCGAGGACTTAGCTGACATCTTCATTGGGATAATAAGCAGAGATGAACATAAAATTACGAAAACAATCTTAAAGTTAACCGGGCGCAGCCATGTCCGAGATGTTGAGGAGTTAGAATCGGACATTGCCGAACTTATCGAGGTTTATGCTTATGGTTCACTAAAAGAACTTGAGATAGGGGGTGTTATAACCCACATGGGGGATGTGATCATCGAACATCATCTGGAAGGGCCTCGGGACTTCTACCTGCTCGCAAAAGCACTGGTGACCATTGAAGGTGTGGGTAGGGACCTGGACCCAGAGTTCAATTCCGTGAAACACGCCGAACCGTTCGCCGAGAAGTTAATCAGGGAGCGTATGAGCCCCCGAAAGTTAATCGAAGATTTCTATCTCTCTGCTCTCGAAACACGCCTGCTGTTGCGTGACCTCCCCTCTGAGGCACGAGACATATTGGCACGGGTACGGCAAGGCGAGGTAAAGATAAATTTTGAGCATAAAGGGCTTGATCCAATGCTTAAAACCCTTGACCAGACTAACAATCGTATGGTGTTTGCAATTGTTCTGGCTTCGCTCGTGATAGGTTCCGCCCTTATGGTTCTTTCCGGTGTTCCGCCGAAATGGCACGAAATCCCGATTATTGGTATTATTGGCTTTCTTGGAGCAGGGATAATGGCTTTTTGGCTGTTATTTTCGATTTTGCGGCATGGTAAACTTTAGTTTTTTTATAAAGAAAAAATAAAAAAAAGATAATGTAAATGGCATAGCGAAAAATGAGCGTGAAAGAATCAGGAAGCAGGGAGATAATAGATAAGCGGACATTAGTTGCGATTGTGGCGATAGCAATTCTGTGGCGAACAGGCATAAGTTTGAATGGTAAGATAGCGCTATGGGAAAGTGTGTGTTCGGGCATCGCCCTTTTCATAATGGGCTGGGCTCTATTTGCTTACATATTTTCTATGAGCCGGGGACTGAAGGGCTGGTCGGAATTGAACAGGATTTATCACTGGATTGCCGTTAGCTTGGCCGCTATAAATGTTTATGTTATCGTTTACTATGCAATGCGATGGTACAGATTGGCGGGTCTGGAAGGCGTGACAGAATCTTTAGTGCCATGGGATTTTCTTTTCAGAGACATAAGATACATTGTGCTGGTGGTATTCTACTGCGTGGTAATATGGTTATCGAAGTATCTGAAGAAGATGCATGCAGGTTATATGCTGATTAAAAGATAGGTAAAATAAATTTAGAAGAATATCTTTGATATGATATAAATACAGGATAAAGTAGATGAGCGTTGAGGGAGAGGCAGAGGCTGAAGGAGAAGGAGGAGAAAAGCGAAAGATGAAAGTTCGTGACATAATGAGCACGCCGATTATCACCGAAGAGGGAGATACAGGGGTTATCAAAATAGCGAAGGACATGGCAAATCTGGAGGTAGGCAGTGTGGTTATAACCTCAGAAGGCGAACCCGCGGGGATTATCACCGAGCGTGACATCGCATTAAAAGTTCTGTTAAAGTACAGGGGGAGAAGGGGGAGTGAGGTAAAAGCAAAAGAGATAATGTCTTCCCCTCTGGTCACCATCAAACCGGAAGCGACAGTGGAGGAAGCATGTGAACTCGCCTCCGCGAAGAACATAAAACGGCTGCCGGTGGTCGAAAGTGGCGTGCTTATCGGCATTATAAGCGTTAGAAACATATTGACCAGAAAGCCTGAGTATGTAAAGAGGTTCTATCCCGAGGTACGAGTTTTAGCAAGTGGATGGACGTTTGACCGGCTTGAACGCTCCTTAAGTGACGGTGAAGTGCTCTTTGCAGAAAAGAAGATGGAGCGCTACCGGGAAAGGCTAAAAGAAGTGTACGAAGAGCTGAGCAAACTCGTGAGCTATTACGTGGACGACAAGGAGCTGAAAGATATATTTAACGGCATGACGCAGCTCTATCACGATGTTAAAGGTGAAGGCGAAGAGAAAAATTCGATAGTGGAACAAAGAAAGCGATTGGAAACGATTTTAAGAAAAATCCGGCATGTTACCTACGGGAGGAAACGCCAATCGGTAACCAGTTTCACATCAGGTGCTTTTACGTTCCACGACTACCGGCATGGGATGGGCAAAAGGCTGCGATTGCCTTTTAAAAGAACCCGACCATAACAAGAAAGAATAATTTTTGATAATCGGACGCAGATAATCAGGATTTTAAATACAATGAATTGACGGAGGAGATTATTAGAATGCAATGGTGATATAACTTAATTTTGGCACTAAACCGGAAGTTAAACGTAAGGCATTTGATAATCTGAGGAAATATTTTTCTGCGTAAATCCGCGTAAATCTGCGTCCTAAAAAAGAAAGCTTTTTTATATCTCAAACAAATATATATTTGTGCGGGCTAGCCTGGAGGGTTAGGCGTCCTCTGCAACTTGAAATCGCCGATATGCGAGAGGCGAAGCTCGAAGAAGGCACCGTAGTTCCCAGTTTCAGCTCGAAGTCCTACGAAGAAGCACCGTCCTGCGGGGTCAACGGTGGTATGGTGGCGAACTGGAGGGTTTGTTGTCATGCCTTTGCCATGGATACCGGTTTAGGCCCGGAAGGGAGCAGACTCACTGTGGACGGTTGGCGCTCGCAGGGTAGCGGTGTGGAGAAAGACTTTGGGGGTCTGGCTGGTAGCGAAAGCGTCGACCGAGAGCGTGCCCGCACAAACCTTTCTTTAAAACTTTTAAGAAAAGTTTAATCAAAAATGCTGCGCGAGCTTCGCAGCTTCGCAAAAAAGAAAGTTGACTTTACCAAAGAAAAAAGAAACTATTATTTCATCCACTTGAGACAATTTGGACAATAGTTATCGTTATTTCTTCTTTATTCTTACTGACCTCTACTTTCTCATCTTCGGGCACGGGCTTACCCTCACGAAGGACAATTACCTCTACAGGATTTATTCCCAGCTTTTCTAATATGTTCTCGTATGTATACCCACTAGGGACTTCTATCCTTTGCTCTTCTTCTTTATCTTTATCTACAACAATTTTCACGTTTAGTTTCATTTTTATATACGTGAAAAATATATTATATGTGAAGAATAGGATATAAGAACAATATGAAGCTGCTGTTGGAGAGGTTCTCGTCACGTTTGCATGAAACGCCGTATACCGCTGAGGTGATCTTAGAAACAGGTGCGAAAATAAACATAGACCGGGCGAACGTGGATGCCGTGCGAGCTGACCTCATTATTGACGTTCCGGATGATAAAGTTGAGCGTGTTGCGGAGCTTTTCAGGCAGAAAGGGGTAAAAGTAAGGAAATTATTGAAGCTGATTGCATGGGACGAAGAGCGATGTATCCACTGTGGTGCTTGCATTTCTGTCTGTCCAACCGGTGTGTTCAAGTTCGATTCTTCGTGGAATATAAGCATGGAAGAGGAGAAATGCGTTCGGTGTGAGGTATGCGTAAAAGCATGCCCTCTTGGTGCTTTAGCTTTAGCATGTGTAGAATGAAGTGACACTTTTTCTTTTTCAAACTTTTAGAAAAAGTTTGATCAACAACCTTTTAAGAAAAGCTTGAGCAAAAAGGCCTTGCTGGCTTCGCGGAAAAAGAAAAACTGTGCTAAAAGAAAAAAAACAATTTTTTGATAAATCTTTTCTCCAGAAAAGATTTATGGGGCAGCCCAGATTTGAACTGGGGTCCATGGCTCCCAAAGCCACGAGGATAACCTGGCTACCCTACTGCCCCCTTTTTATAAGATTATATTGATGATAAAAGATAAATAGATAAATATAGCGTTTCTTCACTATTTTATAATAGTAGGTCTAGATATAAAATGGCGATAAAAATGGTCAGGGCATATATCTTGATAAAAGTTCCCGCTAAAAATTCTGGCGGAGTCGTTGAGAAATTAAAAAACATTGAAAAGATTATAGAGGCATCTGCAGTGTATGGAGAAAACGATGTCGTTGCAATAGTTGAGGCACCTGACATTTTGACTTTAGATAGAATAGTAATGGATGACATCCAGGGGATTGAGGAAGTAGAATTAACAAGAACTTTCATTGCTATTGAAAAATGCATTGGCAAAAATAATTAATATGGTGAAAAGCATGAACGTAAGTATTACGACTGCTCTAATAGGATTGGGAGGAGTAATTTTTGGAGCAATAGCAGCGTTTTCTGCATCCTATTTCCAGTCAAAATCAAAACTGAAAGAGTTGGAAATTCAATATGAGCATAATTTAAAGAATAAATATCTAGAAAATGCCCGCAATCACATAAATGATTTATATATCCCATTAAATGTTGCGATTTCTAAAATTTACCGTTCTTATATAGAATTTCGTGACCTTTCAAGGATTCACAATAACGAAATGGTAACGACAGTAAAAGTAGCATATGAAAATTTTAAAGAAAGTTTTAGCAGATATGAAATTGAAATTAATAAGATTTGGAGTGAAGGTTTAGATTCTTATCTTATATTTGACCTTGAAGAAAAAATTTCATATTTCAGAAATTTTATATCCAATTCTCTAAATTCAACAGCAGTTCGGGCAGAAAAAGAAATTTTGGTAACAAATTTCCCTATAGAATTTGAAATGAACACGCCTTTTATAAAAGCAAAATTTTTTAGCCAAACTAAAAAACGAAGTTTTGATAGGATGGTTCATAAAAAAGTAAGTGTTAGGTTAGCTCCGCTAGCTTTCTTTGGACTTAACTATGAAATTGAATTTGCCAAAAAAATCTTAAGTGCCCCGCTATCAAGTAAAGAATTTGAAAGGCAGTTTATAGAATATTACACCAGCATAAAGTCAGGAATCAAAACCGTAACATTAGGCAAAGAAAAACCGTAGCTTCTAATAAATGCCATGGAAATCATTCTTGGTATGAAACTACCATTTTGTAGAGGTGAGTGAGACAATGCCGGAAATAAAAATACTTGGGGATTCGCCGACAACTGAAGATGGATTAGGCTTTGACCCTTATGTAAACATTCTTTTGGAAGCGATAAACAATTTTGACACCACGAGCCCCTTAACCATCGGCATTCACGGAAGCTGGGGAAGCGGAAAAACAAGCCTGATGAGAATGCTTGAGAAAAGGTTTGAAGACGATAACAACGATAAGACGATTTGGTTTAACGCTTGGGCACATGGAAGAGAGGAACCAATCGGGCTGGCGTTGTTACAGCAGGTGCTTCTTGAGTTTCAAGAGGAAGAACAAACTAAAGAAAAAATTGGACACTTAATTGAGAATGTCGGCAAATTACTTACTGATGTCGCATTGAGAAAAACTACTGGGATAACTTTTGAAGAGGCAAAAGAACTTTTCAAGAATAGTATTGAGGTCAAAAGCACGCTTAGAGATGATTTTAAAACTGTGATAGACGAGTGTTTGCAAGATAAAAGGTTAGTTGTGTTTATTGACGATTTGGACAGATGCCTGCCAGAGAAGACGATAGAGATTCTTGAGGTAATAAAGCTGTTTTTGGACGTTCCCATGTGTGTGTTTGTAATAGGTGTAGAGAAAGAAGTGATTGAGCGAGGAATTGAGGTTAGATACAAAAGTGGAGAGCATGGAATACCAATCAGCGGAAAGGATTACATTGAGAAGATAATTCAGGTTCCGTTCACTCTGCCACCAATTAGAGAAGAGGATATGACGAGATTTATCGAAAGCCTGGGTATTAGTGAAAAAGAGAGGGGGTATGCAAAGATTGTCGCAAAAGGAGCAGGATGCAATCCTCGAAAGGTGAAGATGGTTCTAAATAAGCTCAGAATACGACATGCAATCGCAGAGAGAACAGGAGGAGGAATTAAGCCTGAATTGTCAGTAAAACTTTCTTTTATCGAAGATACCTTTCCTGACTTTTATAAAGATATTCTAAAATACAGGGAGCAAAGTTTTCTTTGCACGTTAGAAAAACTTGCAAAAGGGGAAGCTGATGAAGAATTGAGAAAAGAGTTGGAAGGTTCAGAAACACTGCAAAAATATTATAAAAATGAGGATTTGAAGAGCTTGTTAAAAGATGAGCCATTCTTTTGTGACATTGATATTGAACCATATATTTATCTTTCGGGAATTAAACCGCTTGAAGAAGCTTTTGGGCTTGATAAGTCTGTGTTGGATGAGTTATTATTTAGTAGAGATATTGTAAAAATGGTGTATGCTGCAAGTGAAATTAAGAATTTGCCAGATTCGGATAAGCAGCGATATTTGAATATAATTGCATCAAAATTAAAAGATACGAGTGCAGTAATACGGATGAATGCTGCAAAAGCTCTTGGGGATATAGGAGATGCTAAGACAGTTGAACCTCTAATAGAGGCTTTAAAAGACGAGAATATAAATGTGCGTGCGAATGCTGCAGGAGCTCTTGGAAGCACAGAAGATACTAAGGCAATTGAACCACTGAAAGAGGCATTAAAAGACGAGGATGAAGACGTGCGAAGGAATGCTGCATGGTCTCTTGGAAGCATAGGAGATATTAAGGCAGTTGAACCCCTTATAGAGACTTTGATGGATGAGGCTAAATTTGTGCGTGCGAATGCTGCAGGGGCTCTTGGAAGTATAGGAGATGCTAAGGCAATTGAACCTCTGATAGAGAGACTGAAGGACGAAATTCCAGCTGTGCGTGGGGCTGCAGCAAGTGCTCTTGGAGAGATAGGTGATGCAAAAGCTGTTGAATCACTGAAAAATGTATTAAATGATGAGAGCAAATTTGTGCGCAGCATTGCTAAAAGAGCTCTTGAGGAAATCAAAGCTAAACAAAAATCAATGTAAGTAGTGGAAAGTGCGTAGGGCTTAAGCTTAACAGGCAAATTTCAAAGAAAGGAAAATAGTAACGGAATAATAGAAAGTGTATATAAAATGACAAAAAAAGAGTTGATTTGGTATGGATATCCCGGAAGCCCAACATATAGGGATATCATCAATTTAGTATTGATATATGACGGAATCTTCGACGGTGAAAATATATTGGAGGATGTGCTTTCAATATCTCCGAATTTAGCAGAGATACTTATTAATTTAGATGATACAAGCAAAATAAAGCATAACGAACTAGTTGGTCACAATTATGCGAATGCATTTTTATTGATTTCAACTATTGCCAATTATTATGGATTGGATATTGAATACTTAGGGACAATACCCTATCATGGAGAAAGATATTTCAATGAAAGACTTGGATTGATTGATAAATTAAAAAACGACAATGAGGAGCATTCAAAAAAGTTTGTTGATATCATCATTCCAACACTTAGGAGAGGGCATAAGAAGAATCCCGATGCAATAGAAAAAACTATTGAAACGTTAAATGACCTGCCAATTCTATTAGGCAAAACGATAACAAAAAGAGAGGGATATGAAAACCAGATTCAAAAAGTTAAGAAAACACACGCAGATATTCTATTCAAAGCAATTGACTTAGATTTAGAAGACAAAAAATTTTATTCGTTGATTAAAGACTTTGAAAATCCGTATAGGGCGTCTTTTGTTATTTGGAAAGGGTCATTACATAGCTTACCAAAAAGGCTCAATACATAGGTTACTCCTATTTGTCAAGTTAGGGTCATTACATCGCGTACCATTTTAGGATTTCTGAGTATCGCCTTTAAGTGGTTTGACTTCTTCACTTAGCTTGTATTCGAATTTTTCAATTAATACAGCAGTATCCTGATCTTTAGCTCGGTAAAATACATCCATCGTCTGTTTTTTCAAGCAGATAGTAGCCCAAACGTATTCGCTGATGAACTCCTTGCCCACTTTAAATGCTTCATTAAGGACAGAGATTTTCCCATCATTATCAACCATTCTGATGAAGTGTATCTTCCCCTTGGTAAGTGGTAGTTTCCCCAGAGGGATTTTCAGAGAATTGTTTAGTATTCTGGCGGGATTTA
>QBUL01000080.1:0-1384 GCA_013180605.1 Candidatus Methanophagaceae archaeon GoMg1
ATTTCTCTGTAATTTGTGATATGTGATTTGTGACGAGTTACCCATTACCCATTACTGACGGCGCAGCCGTTCGGGCGAATAACCAATGTAGAAATCAATACCGCAATTCATCTTTGAGTATCGTTCTAAGATAGATGCGACAACTTCTTCTGTAACGCTAGGATAAACAGTAGATTCCAAGACTACTGTGGCACCTCGCTTTAGGTTCTTGCCGACTGTTTCTGCGGCTGATAGCGTAAGCATTTTTTAGTAAAGGTTTTTGCGAAGCAAAAAAGTTTTACATATCGCAAATATGATACTGCTCTTTTATGATTCTTATCATTTTTGTCGCTTAAGGCGATGAGAGCACCGGTATCAATATAGAGATATTCCATTCATTCCCTCCAATCATCTCTTTCGCTCCAATCGCCCTCTTTGGTTTCAAAGCTGCCTATAAGTTCAAATATCGCATCCTTCTCTACCTCTACTTCTTTCCCATATTTCCTGATATACTCTGTTATAGCGTCTTTAAGAATGTCTTCTAAAGATAGATTCTTGCGCTGGGACATGGTGTTATATGAAGTGCAGAATGTCTCATTTTCAATCTTATTTCATAATTATAAAAAGGAGCTACTCAAGCCCACTCCCTGCCTTCCACTCTCCAAAAACGTTTCCGCTATTCCATGACCAAGCTCTCTTGCAAACACGCCAAAGAACTGCTCAAAAAATGATTCTCTTCCATATTCAACCACTCTTAGCTTACCCCCGATTTCAGCCATTTCCACTGCGAGGTCAACCGCATCCTGAAAATTTCCCAGCTCATCTACCAATCCCATCTCCTTTGCCTGCCTGCCAGTAATGATTCTGCCATCAGCAAGCTCTAAGACCTCGCTCTCGTTCATGTGTCTTCCTTCCGCTACTGCATGAACAAACTGAATATAAATGTCATCAATCATATCCTGAAGTATTTGGCGCTCTTCCGCGGTCATATTTCTCAGCGGCGACCCGATGTCTTTATATTTACCGCTCTTAATCACATTAGCCCGTATCCCATACCGCTCAAGCAGCTCAGAGTACTGCAATTGAGAAAAGATAACGCCAATGCTCCCTGTTATCGTTCCGGGATTCGCAACTATTTTGTCGGCCCCACAGGCAACATAATACCCGCCAGAAGTGGCTACATCGCTCATCGAAGCCACCACTATCTTACCCTTCTCTCGTGCTTTACATACCTCCGCGTGTAATTCTTGCGATGCCGCAGCGCTTCCTCCCGGGCTATTTATCCTGAGTATGATTGCCTTTACAGAGGAGTCTTCGCCTGCACGTCTTATCTGTCTTGCAATATCGTCTGCACCGGATGCTAATCCAAACATTCCAAATCCACTTCTACCACCTACGATTGCAC
>QBUL01000080.1:1402-6224 GCA_013180605.1 Candidatus Methanophagaceae archaeon GoMg1
GCTATTTTATCGCCGCCTATACCTATGCCACCCCTGTCAAGCGGACCTTTCGCTATGATGGCAATTCCGAGCACCATGGAAATCAAACAAAAACATAATAGGAGCAATGCAATGACCTTTCTTTTGTTTTCCATTACTGCTTTAATGCTCTCCATTTTACTTTGTCACATTTCAAATTATAATTATAACATTGAAATCAAAAAAATACCCACGATTATAAGTATAAATGCCAGCACCATAAGAACCACAAATGGTAGAACGAGAGTTACAATTGCCCTACCCGTTGAGAATTTATGTGCCTCTCTAATTGCGAGAACATCCAGTATTAAAACCCAGATTGCTAAAATGCCTCCCAAACCCATAGCTATGAATGCTCCTGTTAAACCATCAGAAAAAATGGCGATTAAACCAATTGGCGCCTGAAATATGTTCGGAAGCATAGCAAAACCCATTAGAACCAGCATTTCTGTGAAAGCACCCTTTCCTCCCAGAATCTTTGCTACTACGTGAAGTATGCCTGCGATAACGACCCAGCCAATAAATCCACCGACTACGCTTAAGATGATGGACGCAGTAGGTGAAAACATCATCTCTTCGAAAACTGAACCGACAGGTTCAAAACCGGAGAACTCTGCAAACATGGACATGAATGCGCTTTGCGTTAATATGCTCCCTGCTCCGCTGCAAATACATGCAATTAGAACCACGATAGCTGCGGTAATTACTGATGTTCTCTCTTCTGACATTCGCCTGAACGTAGAAGCCGGACTGAACAAAGTCCCGAAAATATTTTCTAACAAGTCAGCCATTTATTTCATCTCCTTTTTTGTTTTTTTCTCATTTTATTTCTTGCGTAACTTAGGCGAGTCTAACCACAGCCCTGATACGTTCATTTCTCCCATGATCTCCTGGAAGACGACCTTAACGATAACATCTTCAGGTTCCTGTGTAAATTTTGCTTTGTAGTAAGCAATCGTATATTGGTCTTTGCTTTCTACATTCCAGAATTCATTTGATACGTAATCCCCTATCTTTGACTTGATTATAGCATTTGTCTCATTAAAAACTGCCTCAGACATAGCGTTCTTCATAGTTTGATCAAAATGCTCGGAGTATTTAGTATAATTGCCCTCATTCATTGCCAACAGGATGTTCTCAGTAATCGGGTCAGCGTATTCTCGCACTTGAGCTACATCAACTTCTTCTTTTCCCACATACCCTGCAAAAAAGACTGCAGCTGCGATTACTACTACAATTATTGCTATTAAACCTGCTATGGTTTTCTTTTTCATTTGTTTACCTCTATATCATTTATTTCTCGCCATATCGCACAAATATTTTACCATGCATGCGTGTTCAACCGAGCTGAGAATGACAAAAGCTTCATCTACCGTTGCACCACGAGCAAACGTGCCATGACCCCGTGCGACAATTCCCTTATGGTCTCGAAGCGCGCGGGCTGCATTTCTTGCTAATTCTTCCGAGCCGATACCACCCGTCACCACCGGTATTTCATGCAGAAAATAGACGCTTTCTGAATCTTCAGGCACTATTTGCATCTGCTCGCCAGGCTTGCAAAGCATAGACAGCACCACCGCGTATTTTGAATGCCCGTGTAAAACGGCAAGAGCGGAAGTCGCCTTGTAAATCGCTCGGTGGACATTTACTTCTGACGATGCAATCACATCAAGCTCATCCGGCGATGCGGAGTCTATTGGAACCGAAACAATCTGTCCTTCAAGCTCGTCAAGCATACTTCCTGTGGTGCTGATAAGCATTTGGTCTCCAACACGCTTGCTGACATTCCCGAAATGCGAATGAGCAAGCCCTGACTCAACTATCTTCTTTCCGTATTTTATTAATTCTTGCATTTCGTTATGTGAATAATATAGTAAGAGTATCGAAAAACATTTTAATGTATCGTTGTTTTCATCAGCTCCCGTATATACAGCCGAGCCCATGAGAATGCTACTGCTACACCAACGATGTTTGCTGCAACCAAGCTCCACTAGATTCCCACTAAACCCAATCCAAGGCTGAAACCAAATACGACTGTAAATAGTGGAGTCAGTATAAGTGTTCGTAAAACCGTGACAACCAGTGCGTTCATCCCTTTTCCTGTTCCTTGAAAAAGCGAAGAAGAGAGCATGCCAAATGATATTGTTGGGTGGTAAAAACGGATTATTCTGAGAAAAGTCGTCAATCCAGATGCAATACGTGCCGCCCCGTTGACTTGTGTAAATTGAACAGAAGCCAGTTTAACATGATAATGGATGAGACACCCAACGATATGAGCGTAGCCCAAGCAGCGCCTGCAATACCCAGACCAAAGGTGTAGTGAAAAATATAAGAATACTACCTGCAAAGATAACCTGGCCATAAGCCACAGTCATACCTATGGTCTTACCCGCGCCGGTCATAGCGAATATCTCGTGAGCAAAAGCGAAAAGCGGTATGGTAAAAGCAACTGCGAGTAACAGCATTATAACGATTGTATGAACCGCTACGTTGTTTGCACCCTGCTTATCCCGAGCACCAATCCTGCGGGATATGGCAGACCCTGCACCTGTGCCCAATCCATTAGACAGCCCCATAGCCAGAAAGAAAAAGGGGAAGACGAAACCAATAGCAGCGAGTGCGTCAGCACCAAGACCCGAAACCCAAATCGCATCAGCAAGGTTGTAGATTGCTTGCACAGACATAGCCGCGATCATTGGTAATGAAAGTGTGATATTTTTGATAGCTTCATGCGAAGATATGAGGAACTGGGACGAAAAAACCACAACTTCATCAAAGCTGAGGCGTCAGGTCACAAATCATAAATCTTGTATCCTGCATCCCATATCTTACTTCACAACCTTTTTCTGATATATTCCCTCCCTCACATTCACAGGAATAAACAATCCCCTTGCATTACCATATAGCATCTCCGTCTTCCCCATGACGAAAAAACCATCATCATTCAATGCATTATAGAAATCCATGTACAGTTTTTCATGCATATCCATTGAAAAATATATGGACACGTTCCTACAAAAAATCACATCAAAATGCGCAAGCGGCTTACCAGAAACCAAATCATGCTTTTTAAATTTTACCATCCCTTTTATCTTATCACGGACACTATATTTCTCCCGATCAAAAATGAAATATCGGGACAAAAAATTCTTTCTAACATTTTTAACCTCTTCAAAAGTATATTCACCTCTCTTCGCCTTTTCCAGGCTCTCATCATCAATATCAGTGCCATGGACAAATATGAGGAAGTTCCCAAGATTTGCACCTAAAAAATCGCTCATCAATATTGCGATAGAATACGTCTCTTCACCGGATGCACACCCCGCACTCCAAATCCGTATTATTTTTTGGTTCTTTCTCCGCTTGTCCTGAATAAGTGCAGGTATAACCGTTTTTCGGAAATACGCAAAAACAGAAGTGTCGCGAAAGAACTCGGAAACAGTTATTGTGAGGGCTTCTATTAGTTTATCGTATTCTGTGGGGTCCCTTTTCAGAAGTATCGCGTAATCTTTGCATGAATCCACGTTGTTCGCCCTCAATCGAATGGCAAGCCTTCTTTTTACATAATTATCCCTGTATTGGTTGCAATCAAAATTCTTATCTTTAAGTATCTGCCTTTTTAGAACGTTGAAATCCCGTTCCTGGTCGGCGGGCAAATATTTTTTAGTCATTTGGATTTATTTATGATTTTTGCCCACAAGATATTGAATAATTACTCTACATCTAACAACCACGGCTCTTTTAATCCCGCAGGGCAATTCAACTTCATTGGGCATTCACCACAGTTTCTATCCGCTTTGATGCAACCAGCAAGCTTAGAATATGCGAAAGCAAGCCTTGCTCCTTCTTGCTTGACACCTTTAAACTCCCTCGCCATCTCAACTGCTTGCTTTGATACATCCATTGGATAATATCCTCTCCACCAGACATTTTCAAGACCTGTTTTCAAGACTGCCTGCCCGATTTCGTCCATTCTCTTCTTCGTAGGTCCTGGATGGTAATATAAAATATAGTTGGGTCTAAACGGTATGATGCGCAGTGGCACCGAGGGGTCAATAGAAGCGATAAACTCCGCTATTTCTTCTATTTCTGTATCGTTTATCCCCTGTATCACAATAGTTCTGAATGCACGTATCTTCCCTTTACCATTTCTGATGAGATATTCGGCATTGCGTAGAACCGGCTCAACGGGTGCTCCTGTTATCGCCCGGTGCGTGTCATCGTGAAACGCCTTTATCTCGAACGTAACGTAAGAGCAGAGGTCTATAATCTGTTGAAGGATGGGCTGGCTCGCAAATCCGTTTGTGGCGAAGCCCACGCCCAGTCCTGGTATCTTTTTCCTCGCCTCTTCCACCACCTTTGCGATGTACGGAAAGTGTATGCTTGGCTCCCCACCCGTAAAGCTTATTTTATCCACGTGCATCGCCCTTCCTTCTGGTGAATTAATCCTGCGGATTGCCTCTGCTGCGAGCTCTTTTGGAGCTACGTAACCACGGTAGAACCAGCCACTGCCAGGATACTGCGAAAGCCGATAGGCATTGCAGTAGATACATTTGAAATTACATCCAAGCATAGTCACCGAGTAACTCTGCAGAACCTGTGCGAGGTTACAGTAGGCAATCTCTGGCATACCGACACCACAAACACCAAGTTCTCCTTCCAGCCGGTTAACACCACATTTCCACTCGCAGAACTCACAATTCTTGAACTCTCTTTCCCATATTGTCATTGTATATAAATTATGGCTTTCTTCTATTTAAGACACAGATTTACACTGATTTACGCAACACTTTTTCTTTTTCAA
>QBUL01000079.1 GCA_013180605.1 Candidatus Methanophagaceae archaeon GoMg1
TGCCACCCATCTCGCTTATGTTCTTCTTGCCTGTAACTACTATTATCGCACCTGCACACATGAACAGCGTTATCTTCATAAAGCCATGAAAAGGGATATGAAGCATTGCTCCTTGTACGCCCATAGTGTTTAACAACGCCACGCCAAAGAGGATATAAGATAACTGGCTTATGGTGGAATAAGCGAGTCTTTTTTTCAAGTTGTCCTGTGCGATTGCAATCAGGGAAGCGACAATCATCGTGAACGCTGCTATGGAAACGAGTATTACCCCCAGACCGATCGCACCCATCAACTCTATACCATATATGTAACACACAACTCTGACGACTACGAACACTCCCGCCTTCACCACTGCTACGGCGTGTAAAAGTGCACTCACCGGTGTAGGCGCAGCCATTGCCGTTGGCAACCATGAGTGGAAAGGCATATATGCAGCTTTCATGGAGCCCAGCATGAATAACGCAAATAACAACATCAATGTCATGCGCGAAGCCGAAGCAACCGTTAATATCCCTCCGTTCTCAAAATCAGTAGTCCCGGTAAGGTAAAACGTTAACACTATCGCAACAAAGAAGAACCAACCCGAAGTAAGCAAATAAGCTAAGTATTTACGACCTGCAAATCGTGCTTCCTCTGCCTGGTCCGACTGCTCTTGCTTATGTCCCCATTCAGCTAAGCCGTTGTGAGCCACTAACGGATACGTTGAGATCGTTAATGCCTCATAAAAGAAGTACATGGTAATCAGGTTCTTGGACAGTGCTATGCCTACCGCACCGAAGATAGCTATTGCGAAGCAGGCATAGTATCGCGTTTGGGCGTGTTCGTGCAGCGATCTCATATATCCTATGGAGTAGGACGACACCAGAATCCAGAGGAAAGAAGAAGTAATAGCGAATATAAGACCAAAAGCATCTACTCTGAATATAAAATCAAGTCCGGTAAATATAGTAAAGAGCGGACATTCGATCACATTTCCTGCTACAATAATCGGAGCCATAGAAAAGACAATCAAAAACTGCATTATGCTGGCGAGCATCGTGCAGCTCTCTCTTATGTTCGGCTGCTTCCTGAAGAGTAATATGAGAAAAACGCAGATAAAGGGGCATGAAATTGCTAACAACGGACTTATGGATTCCACTATCGCCAACTCATCCACCTCCTAAAATTATAAGTGATGCCCTTACGGCTACTCTAATGAGTGAAATGGGGAATAAACCCCCAATTAAACAGAAGAGCGCAAAAACAACAACGGGGAATACCATTGGAAAGGGTGCCTCGTGGGTCCTAACAGCACCGCTTTCAATCATTAAAACCTTCGTCACTCTAAGATAATATGCAGCGGCATATATAACATTAAATAAGAGAAGGATAAAAGTCGTAAGCATCACCACACCACCAACAGATTGAATTGCCATTGCCACTGACATTATTATTAGA
Source organism: Candidatus Methanophagaceae archaeon GoMg1 (assembly GCA_013180605.1). Lineage (GTDB taxonomy): Archaea > Halobacteriota > Syntropharchaeia > Alkanophagales > Methanospirareceae > QEXZ01. Next base: position 1,438 of record QBUL01000079.1, read on the forward strand.
AATTTACTCCAAAAACCAATTAAAGGAGGCAAGCCTAATAATGAGAGCAAGCCTACCGACATTGAGTAACCGGTAAAGGGCATGTCGCGTCCAATGCCTCCCATTTTTGCAAGCTCTCTGGTATGGATACCGTAATGAATGTTACCAGAACCCAAGAAAACCATCGCTTTGCCTATACCATGACTCAAAATATGGAGTAAGGCACCAGCCATAGCTAAAGATGCCGCTTCTGGAGGCGTCTTTGATGGTTCAGCTACGGTTGAGAGAATATAAGCGGCAACACCTGCACCTGTGGCTACAATACCCATATTGACAATGCTTGAGTAAGCAAGAAGTCTTTTCAAGTCCTTTTGGAAGAAGGCAAAGAGGTTTGCCACTGTCATTGACAGAAGACCCAGGATAAGCAAGATAAGACCATAATGGTAGTAGAAGGGGTAGAGCGTAAACAACACCCTAATTAACGCATAAAATCCAACCATTATCATGATTCCGCTCAGCATTGCTGAGATTGGACTGGGTGCAGCGGGGTGTGCATCCGGCAACCATGTATGAAGCGGAAAGATAGCCATTTTTATACCCAATCCTACGATGAAGAAAATAAAAGCCGCTTGAACTACTCTGTTTCCGTATAGCGGTGGCAATAGAAGCGAGAGGTCATGTATGTTCAGCGAGCCCGTAACCGCATACAGGAAACCTATGCCGAGCAAAAAGAAGCAAGCACCAATAGAACCCATAACGAGGTAAGTAAAACCAGCCCTCAGTGCTATCCCACCTTTCGAAGCTACTAATGCATACGCAGCTAAGGACAATATCTCAATAAAAACATACATGTTAAATATATCGCCAGTGACGGTTACACCGCATAAACCAGTTATAAAGAGTTGATACACGGTAAAGAAAGAGGCATTTTTACCCGGGACTTCGTGCTCTATACTACTCTTTGAATGTATTGCGCATAGCAAGCCTAAAAACAGAACGATGACCAGTACATAAGCGTTCAAAGCATCTACGAGATATTCTATGCCCCAGGGCGGCTTCCATCCGCCGAGCCAGTAATGTATGGTTCCTTTGGTGAGGACATGATGCAGGATAAAAAAAGCCATGATGAGTTGAAGGAGAATAGTTGCAATGGAAATGAAACAGCACGATTTCTTGTTCACCCGACCAGCGATTAAAATAATGAAAGCAGAAAGCATGGATATGGCAACCACAAGCACAGGAAACTGTTCGACTGGACTTAGCATGTTCCTTAACTTTCCTCCTTTTTATTCTTTATTTGTTTAAAAATCCCCTTATTTAATGAAAAAAAGCATAATATATTAAAAAACTATCCCTTTTTCTCTGTCGGGACACCGGTGGCACGCTTTATTCGCGCAATTTGCAATTGCGCGGGGATATTACACCCCCAGCTCTCGCTCCTTCTCTATTATCTCCTCCTCTTCTATCGTCCCGTATTCCTCATACATACTTATTACGAGAGCGAGGGCAACCGCGAGTGTTGCTACTGCTACTACTATCGCGGTCAGGATAAGCACGTGGGGCAATGGATTCACGTATATTCCTTTGTATCCTTCTACCACGATTGGTTCTGTTCCCCCTGTTATGTCTCCCAGCGAAATATAGAAGAGGAATATAGCGGTTTGGAATATGCTTAATCCTATGACCTTCTTTATCAGGTTGCCCTTTGCAATCATCGCGTAGAAACCAATGAGCATAAGAATTATGGAAACCCAGTAATTATATTTTGCAAATACTTCCTCGATTAGCCATTCCATCATTTTTATTCCTCCTCTCCTCCTTCTTCGGGTTCTCTTTTCCACGCGAGGTTGAAAAATATAGACGTGACTACGGCCATCACGGTTATCCCTATTCCTATCTCTACGAGGTCCATACCCAAAGCCCGGTTCTCCTCAAAATGTGTTGTTAATGGGATGAAGCCGTAATTGAGAAACTGCGCAGCCCCACGACTGAAGATTATGCACAAGAGTCCTACTCCCGCATAGATATACACCCCAAGGCTCATGAAAGCGGTATTTGCGCCTTCCGGGAATCTGTCACCCGCATTAACAATACCAAAAGCGATGACGAGCAAGACAAAGGAAGCGCCGAATATCACGCCGCCTTGAAATCCTCCCCCTGGTCCCCCCGCGCCATGTATTATCACATATAACGCAAACAACTGGATAAAAGGAACCATCAATCTCGATATGGTCTCTACTATGACATCTCCAGCCCGCTCTTTGCCTTCTCCTGCTTCACTATTTTTCGTGTTCAAAGCTTACTTTGCCTCCCAAAATAAACCACGAGATTAACACAAGAAGATGTTTATATTTTTTCGTGGAAATCGGTGTAATCTTGTGGTTAGCTATTCAGGTCTTTTCTCTCGCCTCCTCAGCAATAACATAACCGCCACACCGGCGGTAAATATAACGGTGGTCTCACCAAGCGTATCATAACCCCTGTAGTCCGCGAGAATATAGGTTACCATATTCGGCACTTCTGTCTCATGGTGTCCTTCCTCCACATACCTTTTGATAAGCGCATACCGGTAAACATCCAGTTTAGCACCCTCCTTTTTAATAAAGTAATATTTCTGCTCCTTCGGATAGAAATCCTGCTCCTTCTCCTCGGGAATAATAATTGCTTCCCATTCGCCTTCTTTTATAGGCTCAACCCTTAACGGTAGTTCATCATCCCGAAAACCTATGGCTTTAAGTTCACTCGTCAGCACCTCCGGAACAACACCTTTATTCAAATTATCTTCTAACCCTGCGGCATCCATGCTGAACAACTTTATATATCTATTAGGAGCCGAATAAGGGTCACCAAAATCAGGTATATCTTCCGCTACGTAGATGAAAAGTACGCCTAAAAAAATTACAAATAAGAGTGCCGAAAGCGATATTAATTTCATTTCTTCTCCCACCTCGTTGTTCTGGATAAAGCAGCGATTAAGAAAGCAGTTGATGCACCCGCACCGACAGCGGCTTCTGTAAACGCCACATCCACCGAGTGCATCTCCACCCAGATCACCGCCATCAGGAAACTATAAGCGCACAATAGCATGATTGCACTCAAGAGGTCTCTCACGGTGATTGCTGCGATAGCGATTGCCACAATTAAAAACAACAGCACGAGGTCAAGGGATGGTATCATTTTTTATTTATCTCCTATTTCTTTTGTTTACAAATATGATATATAAAACTGCCGTTTTTTGCAGACCACGATTTTGTACTTTTCATTTTTCATTGTCACCGTAAGGCGATTATCACCATTCCATAAACACGTCAGCCACTTTATTTTGCATCGTCTTATCCACCAATAGCGCATCAGCGGGTTTTTTCGCGATTGCATGCACCAAAAACTTACCGTCTTTTATATCTATGGTTATCGTTCCGGGGGTCAAGGTGATGGAATTAGCGAGTGTGACGAGAGCGAGATCGCTTCTCAAAGAAGTATCAAATTCTATTATGAGCGGGTCTATCGGCATCTTCGGATGTAGAACGCGGTATGCGACATCGAAGTTAGCCAGTACTATCTGCCACAATTCCCAACCGAGGTAAATAACGAATTTAAAGGACTTCAAAAGCATTTTATCCCCCTTTTCCTTCACCAGCAGGTCATGAGAAATCAATGCGACAATCGCACTGCATATTATACCTGCTCCGACATGGAAGGCGTCAAAGATGCCAGATAAGAGCAGCCAGAACAGGAACAGGGCACAAAAGGTTACGAGAATTCCAAATCCCTTTCCCGATTTAGCGTTCATCTTCTCTCTTCCCCCAACTTCCACGGCTTCACACCCGTTTTATAAGCCGCTTTCATTATCGCATGTGTCGCCGTTGGATTGGCGAGGAAAATGAATATTATTAAAAACAGGAGCTTTATGGGCACAAGTTTCTCTGACAGAAGGACTTCGATATGATATATATATAATGGTTCATAGATATAATAGTAGATGTGATATAACAGCAAACCAGCGATTATAAGGACTTCTCCAAGCGTGTCGCACTTCCCGGTCGCATGCAGTCGCGTGTAAAAGTCGGGGAACCGGAGTAATCCAATTACGCCGGTGAACATAAAGAAAATTCCGGCAGCCAAAAATAATGTCACTATCACGTCTATTATGACCATACCTCACCCCTCTCTAAATATTTTGCGAAGGCTAAAGTGCCTATAAAGTTTAGGATTGCATAGAGAAGTGAGATGTCAAAAAAAAAGAGGTCTTTCGAATATATAGCCAATGATAACTAAAAGAACAATTGTTTTTGTCCCTATTACGTTTATCCCTGCCACGCGATTAAATACGCCGGGTCCAAGCGCTGCTCTGTATAACGACAACAATATCGTGAGTGCGATTAGCAGTGCGATAGCTAAAAATACTTCTATCATTTTTTCTGGTTTGTGTTAACTCTTGATTGAAGTGATATAAATAACTTTCGGAATTATTCTGGTGTGAGGGTTTACATTATTCACCGCAGAGCACATGGAGAACGCAAAGGCACCAGAAAATAAATAAAAACCACAGAGACGCAGAGACACGGAGGAGGAAAGAATGAAGAACACAAGTGAGAAAACAGAAAATAAATTAGGGACGCAGATTAACGCAGATGATAAGAATCAACAAACACGGTTAAACTAAAATAAATCTGCGTACTCCGCGCTCTCCGCGGTGATAAAATAAAAGAGGGGAGAAGAGGAAAGGAACACATGGGGGG
>QBUL01000078.1 GCA_013180605.1 Candidatus Methanophagaceae archaeon GoMg1
CCAATTATTCCAATCGAGATTGTTCTTTTCATTTTTTCTTTTTATCACCTCCTAAGTTTTTTTAGCCTTCGCTTTTTATCGCTTAGCACTTTTGGGAATTTTTCATTTTTCCTGCATTTGCCTCTCTATTCTTCATACCTTCTTCCTTTTTTTTATCCCTAAAGATGCTACAATATACTTTTGTTATTGAGGATATATATAAGCTTTTTGGTTTTTTTATTATGTTAACATACGATAAAACTAAAAGATAAGATAATATCAATAACGTTTCCTTGCACCAATCGAAATAGAAATTGCCAGGATGATAGCGATGAGCAAATCGCACAAGTTTACCGGGATTTTTTGTTCACCGCCTTCTCCTTCAGATTCCCTTTCCCTTATCGCTTTCTCTTCCACCTTTTTGCCGGTGTCCACAGAGACGTTATCTCTCACGGTTTTTACATTAAGTAATATCTTTTTATCATAGGGACGATACAAAGGGTCGCTATCCCATTCGATGAACCTATCTGACCTATAAGCAACTAAGGTATGAGGAGCGCAAATTGGAACTGTTGGTACCTCAGTGGCAAGTATCTCTTGCATTCTGTTTCCAATTTCCTTCCTTTTTTCTCTGTCTGCCGTGTCTATCAATTCCTCTGCCAACGCATCAAACTCCGAGTTGCTCCACCCACACCGATTTGGTGTGTTGAAGTGCCCATATGTACGCATCCATATCAAATTGTTTGGCTCAAATCTGCCATACGCGGGGCATCCACTTGTGTGTATGTTCTTTTTGTGTATCTCTTCAAACCACAGTTGAGACTCTACGGATATTAATTTGACTTTAATACCTAACTCTTCCACCCAATCTGCTTTTAAAATCTCTACAATTCTGTTTAGCTCGCTCACGGGTGTTGTTATTATCACATCTTCCCCGTCAGGGCCTTCTAACCAGCCGTCTCCATCCCGATCTTCGAATCCCGCGGATTTTAATATCCTTTTTGCTTTTGTAATATTGTACTCATATTTTGGGGTGTCGTAGTTCACAAAATCACGTGCAATGCTTGGTAGCAAAAAAGTGTCAACAACCGTTCCACGACCGCCAAACGCGATGTTACAAATCTTTTCCTTGTTAACGGCATGAGCTAATGCTCTCCTGAATTCTGTTATATTTGTGGGATACAATTCACAGTTGAATCCAAGTATCTGAAAGCTTGTTTCAGGTATCAAGTAAACCCCGATATTTTTCTTGCCTTCGAGGTCATCTGCTATCGCAAAACTGATATCATACACAATATCAACTTCTCCAGACTTTAATGCAAGTACCTGGAGGTCTTTATGTGGAATAACTTTAAACACTACTTCTTTGACATGGGGCTTATCCCCATGATAATTCTCGTTTGCTTCTAATACGAAATATTCTCCTGCAATTCTCTTTTTAAACTTGAACGGTCCACAGCCTATGAATTCGGTATCCTTAAAACGGTCTGGGTCGTCAATGTTTTGCCACACATGCTTTGGAAAGATTTTCCCTCCCCATGGATTCGGTCCATGCTCTATAAACAGTGGATTGCATCTGTTCAAATAAAATATCGCCGTATATTTATCCGGACATTCTACATGATCCACTAAGCTTGTTCTCCATGTTGGACGTTTGGATTTCATGTACTCGATTGTGAATTTTACATCTTCACACGTAACTGGTACTCCGTCATGCCACGTAGCATTCTTTACCATGTGAAATGTATATACCTTTGCATCATCAGATATTTCAAAACTCTCTGCAAGCCAGGGTTCGTACGTATCCGTTCTACTATTATATTTCACAAGTGGTTCATAGATAGGCCCAAGTACAAGTCCATACCAGCCTCCAAATGATATTGCGTTTGCACCACTGAAGTCCTCATCAACGGGAATTACCACCCTATTAAAATCCAGCGCACTAATGGCATCGTCTTTATTTGCATCGCCGAAAAATTGTGCACCGACAATTGGTATCGATGCTAACAGCATCGCACTTAGTATTATTCCGATTATTTCAGCAGAGATTATTTCTTTTTTATACACCTTCTCCTTCTTCTTCTCCTTTCAAGATCAATTCCTGCATGAGCGTATCCACCACTTCGATACTTACATGCTCAACCGGTGTTACATTACCAGATGCGTCCATCAGGATTGTTTTTCCATTCTTCTTCTTTGCCTTGATAATGTTCCTTGCAACCACTTCCTTTTCTTTACTGCCTTTTTTCACTAAATATACAACAAATTCGCACATTTTGGTGAAACTTACACCTCCAGTATTTCCTTTTTTATACTCTGTATATCCTCTACAACCGATGCATGCGGTGCGTAATCGAGTATCAAAAGCCCCTTCTTATCCGCCTCGATGACTTTCTTGTCATAACGTACAGAATACATTTGATCTGGATTGAACTCCAATTCTCGTGAGATTTTCTCATATTCCGTGCCATCTTCAACCTTATTTACGATCACAATCTGCTTTTTGATGCCCAGATCTCTCGACAGCTTCATTACGTGCCTTGTCACTTCGACTGCCTTTGGCATTGGTTCTGTAATGACAAGAGTGAAGTCGAACTCCGATGCCAGCCCTCGACCAAAGATTTCAACACCTGCCTGGGAATCAACCATGACAAAATCGTTATCCTCAGACCCGGATGTGATGTATCCTATCAATAGCTTTACCAGCGCAATTGAAGAACACAGGCAGCCAGAACCACCAAAGGGAATCGTTCCCATTACAATCAACTTCACTCCGTCAATTGTCTCGATAATATAGTCCTCAAGAACTTCGTCTATTTCGATTTTATCATGCGCAGGTTCTTGTTCATCGTCCATGTCCATGCCCAGTCTCTCGTGGATATTCGCTTTGTTTTCTGCAAGAGGGAGAACATCTGAGAGTGAAATGCCAAGCGACATCGCAAGATTCATGCTTGGGTCACAGTCTATCACTAAAACCCTCTGACCCTCCCTTGCTAATAGCCTCGATAGCGTTGCGATAATCGTCGTCTTTCCAACTCCCCCCTTCCCTGTAACGATTATCTTCTTCATTCCACCGTCTCCATCACAAGTGTGCTCACGAAGACGGATTCATCATACTCTTCGCTGACCTTCTTCGTTGGATCCCTGTGCCGCACCAGAAACATCCATTCACCCTCGCAGGTGATCGGAACCTTTGCGACGCCGCTCTCATCAGTGGTAACCAAAGCCATCTCCTTACCTTCCTTCTTTGATACCGCTTTCACCTCTGCCGAATCGAGTTTTTTTCCCTCATAGAATATGTTCAGCTCAACCTCGCTGCCCATTTCACAATGAATGTCTTCTGGTACAATTTCGAGTATCCCGTGGACAGGTTCACCACGATACTGATCTGCAACCCCTATTGGAACAATCTTCTTTGCCATCTGATGGAAAGCGCCGGCATAAGTCACGTCTTTGAATTTGAACCTTGGACCAAACTGGTACCCCTCCGTTGTACGCGAAATTATGAACGAAGCGAGGTCAACGATGCCTATGTAGTATCCTTCTTTTTCTGCATGAAACTTCAGTAGATGGCAATCCTTCTCAGATGCCAATGTAGGTTCGAGTGTGGCACCATCGGGAGAATAAATGACGGCTGTTATCCTCTTGGGGTCCGCAACCCCGTCAGGGCGCAGGTTGTGCCCAAATAACAACGCCAGTTCCACATCTCCCTCGCTATCCCTTATCTTTTCAAGCCATATTTCATGACCTTGTGCCACCCGTGTCATTTTACTCATTTCCTTCTTTTTCATATCGCTTCCTTCTTTTTTTATCATTTTCACGCTTTGCCCCCTTTTTTTCCATCTTCTTTTTATTTCCATCCCTAAGATAACACTATATTATTTTATATTATAATTGTCTTTGAAGCGCGTATTCTCACCATTTGACGGCTTCAAGTACTCATCTCTTGTCTTCTGGCGAATGCGAATTGCAAGTTTTGATAGTTCTTCCTTTGAGAGTGGCGTCGGTGATACCGTTTCTTTATTCTCGTATAGTCGCATTGCCACATCACGGAATATATCAGCAATCTTCGAGGCAGGTTTATGTTCTATCACCGTTTTCGCATATATCTCGTTTTCCATGATTGTCGGGTCGCTTGGAATTGCCCCCATGACCTTCGAGCCAATGCTTTGTGCAAATTCCTCGACAAGCGCAAGATCATCGATTGCACCTCTCACATTATAGACAATACCACCCAAAGGAGATCCTCCTCTGCCCGCAAAGCGATTAATACCCCTACAGATATTATTAGCGGCATATAATGATAGATAGTCAGCAGAGGTAACGATAAAAACATCATCTGCCAACCCCCTTCTCAAAGGCATTCCAAAACCACCGCACACGACATCTCCCAGAACATCATAGATGATCACGTCCAGATCGGAATCATACAGACCCAAATTCTTCAAGAGGTCAACAACGACGATGACGCCACGTCCTGCACATCCGACTGCGGGTTCCGGACCCCCGGCCTCTACACAAAGAACGCCTTTATATCCTTCATATATTATTTCATCCAAATCCACCTGTTTAACACCATCCATAAGTTCGGTCAGCTCAAGTTTTGCCGTACTCTTTTCTCTTAATACCTCCAATACGGTTGGAATGTCCACATCCCCCCGCAGGTTTCTCGTACAATCCGCCTTTGGATCACATCCTATCACCATCGTCCTGAGGCCGCTATCCGCAAGTGCTGCGGCAACATTGGATGCAATCGTTGATTTTCCGATACCCCCTTTGCCATAGAACGCTATCTGCCGTATTCCGTTATTCATTATTCCACCTCCGTATAATTATTTATTACTGAATTTATGATAGTTTCTGCGAGATTTATAACTCCTTTAAACCCAGCATAAGGAGAATCAGAGATTGAAACTCCATCAAATACAGGATAAAAAGTTCTAATCAAGGGAACATTGAGTTCATAAGCCAGTTTTTTCTCCAGCGAGGAGCCAAAGATCATTTCGATTCCTTTAGATTTTACAATTTCATTCATCCGGAATCGATCCGGCTCTATGAGCAGCATTTCAAAATAGTCATCATCTGCTCTACTTTGCGAAACATGATTTCTTGAAGTAATCGCTAAAACCTTTACATCAAGACACAGTTCATCGCTTAAAAACCTGGAAAGATCAAAAGCATGTGAACTGTCTCCGATCACCGCAACTGACATCCCACATATACCATGCAAAAAGAAATATACCTTCTCGATACGTTTTTTAATCCACTCTTTCTCACTCGCAATGAATTCTTTATTTACCTCCTTGTTCAAACCAGTGGTCACACGTTTCAAGAAATTGATGCTGTTATCTAAGCCATAAGGATAGGATGTTATAACATAAGGCGTACCGAATTTTTCCTGCATGACCTTGGCACATTCGAGTCCATCTCCACCGAGCACCACATTCAGTGAGGCTTTTGGCGCATTCGTTATCTTTTCGAAACTGGAATTAGTCAGGACGGTATTGATGCTTATTTCATGGCTATTTAACATCCTTTTGATCTCTAAAAGATCAGAATCTGCCTTGACATCATCCTGTTTACAGCCAATCAGGTTTATTTTTGAATCGGATGGATCCTCACATGAAACCATAAATCGAGTGAGTTCCGCCAGAGTCTCCTCATAGCCCATCCATGCCGGACCCTCGTAGCCCCCAGTGCTCAATGCAATGATCTCGGCGGGAATCTCTTCTTTCATTTCATAAACAATGCCCTCTATATCTGCACCCATGAGCACTGGGGCACTGCAATTGAGAACAGCAATCAAGGACGGTTTAAAATTTTCATAACTTAATCGTATTACATTAGCAAGTTTCTCCTCTCCTCCATATATGGCATCATGAGCTTGAAACCCACTGCCGACAATTCTAATATCATTTTGATTTGAGCCCAGAGTTCTGAGGTAAAACATGCCGTTGTGACAGCCAGGTCGAGAATGAACGATGCTCACAGAATCGCTGATACCACTTAGTGCCCTTGCGGCTCCAAGCAGTTTGCACCATAGTTTCACATTTCACTCTCGCATAGAAACCGCCCTATTCAGTCTTTCAATC
>QBUL01000077.1 GCA_013180605.1 Candidatus Methanophagaceae archaeon GoMg1
TTATAACCGCTTGTTTTAATTATATTTAAGTACCACGCGAGATACCAAAGAGCCAAAAAGTTTATAAATAATCTCGTGGAAATCTGTGTAATCTTGTGGTTAATAATTAATAATTTTCGGAATGACTATAGCTATAGCTACACCACACCTTCCAAATCATCCAAAAACGCCTTCACCGTCTCCTCCGTCACATGCGGCATTATCACCAATCGAAGCGCCTTTGGCACTCTTGTTACGGAAACGCGCCATCCCTTCGCTTCTAACGCATTCGCTACCCTATCCACCTCGGCTGCCGGAAAACTTAACGTTACCACGTTCATAACGGGCTCTATCACCGGAGAAACCCCTATCGCCTTCGCACCTTGCACCAACGTCCTCGTTAGCTCCATACATTCGCTTACTATCTTCTTCAGACCTTCATTACCGAAATATTTGAGAACCGCATAAGTAGCTGCTACGGATGCACCGCTTCTCGTGCCTATCAACGAACACTGCTCCCTGGTCGTCAGATAGGGCGTGAGCACTGCCAGCTCGCTTAAATACGCTTCGTCGCGAAACAGAATACATCCGGCAGGAATCGTGCTCATACCCATCTTATGCGGGTCTATTGAAATTGACGATACGCCTTCTACCGAGAAGTCAAAAGCATATTTTTGTTCTAAAAACGGGATTACGAAACCGCCAAACGCGGCATCTACGTGCAAGAAAATGTCTCTGCCTTTTGCAATACTTGCAAGCTCCTCTATCGGGTCTATCTGCCCAAATTCCGTCGTCCCCGCTATTCCCACCACGCATATCGTTTTGTCGTCTATCAGTTCCTCTACCGAGTTCACATCTACCCTCAATTCGTCGTCCAGAGCAGCTTTACGTACTTCTATGCTCAACAGGTCCCCGATTTTGTCAAACGAGAAATGAGCCGTTTCCGGCACGATTATGTTCATCGCTTTCAGCCCGTCCCTCCTTTTCCTGTTCCTTATTGCGTGTATCGCCTGTATGTTCGATTCCGTTCCACCCGTGGAGATATACCCAAAGGCGTTCTCGTTGCCCAGCAGTTTCCCTATCATCTGTACTGCTTCTTCCTCCATCTCTTTTGCACCATGGAATAGTCCCGAATCGCCTAAATTCGCTTCCAGAAACATCTCGTGCGCATACACCGCTATTTCATGCGGATACGTGCACATCGAAGTCAAGATTTTTTCGTATGCCACATCCTTCCGTTTCTTATCCTGAAGCAACTTCTTTACTGCTTCTATTTCCATACCCCGCTCTTCCATTTTTATTCCTCTCCTATCGCCGCTATCTTCACCATCGTGGGTCTTATAACCTTTTCGTGAAACAAATACCCTTTTCTAACCACTTCTATCACCGTGTTCTCCGCATGACCCTCACTCACTTCCTTTGAAACGACCTCATGCCTAAAAGGGTCAAATTGCTCTCCCTCCGCTTTTATCTCCGTGACGCCTTCGCGCCCTAAAACCTCTTTGAACTGCTTCAATGTCATTTCCACTCCCTTTACCAGACCTTCCGAGTGCTTATTCTCTTTTGCGTGCTCTATTGCAACTTCTAAATTGTCCTCGATAGGTAATAATTCCGCTATAACGCCTTCGAGGAGATAATCAGCAAAATCACGTTTGTCTTTTTCTGCTCTGCGCTTATAGTTCTCGAATTCCGCCTTCAAATATGTTAAATCCGTCAGATACTTCTCGGCTTCTTCTCCCTTTTCCTTCTCCCTCAATATCGCCTCTGTTTTCGTTTTCTTAGATTCCCACTCATCGTTTAAAATCTCCACAGCATCTCTTATCTCTTCCAGCTCTTCTTCGTTTAACGCTTGCTCCCCTTTCTCCTCTAACATCGCTTTTATTCTATCCAGCTCCTTCACTATTCCGCTTAATTCACCCTTCATACCACTCAGTTTGCCCATTTCCGCCTCTACTGCTTTAACAGGAACGCTGGCTTCGCTTATCAATTGCTCTATCCTTTCCTTGAATCCCTTTTTATTCATGTTCACACCTTTTGCCATTTTCCAGTAGAAAAATAAGCACCTCCATAAAAGCACTATTTCCTTTAATTGTAAATACGTTTGTACAATTATGTTTGTAGGCATAGACATAGGAGGAGCAAATACAAAAGTTGCCACGTCAGACGCCCGGTTTGTTGATTCGATTTATGCACCTCTGTGGAAAAATAATACGATTCTATACGATGTGGTGCTGTCTGAACTGAAAAAGGAGTTTGAGCCCGGAATAGAAGCCGTAGGCGTGGTGATGACCGGGGAGCTGTGCGACTGCTTCGCGACAAAAAGAGAAGGCGTTTTACACATAAAAAGTGCCGTTTCCGATACGTTTAAGAACGCAAAATTTTTCGACCGGATGTGCACATTTAAAAGCAGTTCCTACGTTGATAAAGACCCCCTTTCATTCGCAGCTACTAACTGGCTCGCCTCCGCGAAGCTCGTGTCCGAGCAATACAAAAATGCGATTTTCGTTGATGTCGGCAGCACCACAACGGATGTGATTCCAATAGTGGGGGGAGAAATAAAGGCAAAGAGAACAGATTTCGAGAGACTGAAATACGGCGAACTAATCTATTCAGGTATATTAAGAACCAATGTTGCCACACTGCTTAAAAAAGTCAAGGTGGATGATGAAGAGGACGGGGGAGAGGGAGAGGAGGAATGCAAGATTTCTTCAGAGTTGTTTGCTATAACTGCTGACGTTTATCTCGCTCTTGGATACTTAAATGAGGGCGATTACAGTTGTGAAAGCCCTGATAGTTATGCCTTTGCAGGTCGTGAAAAGGAGGAAAAAAGCAGAGTGAGTGCACTGCGAAGACTGGCAAGGGTGGTGTGCAGTGACCTTGAGGGTATAGGAGACAATAGCGCAGTCGGTATTGCAGAGCAGGTAAAGAATGTGCAAGTACAAGAGTTGATTGGTTCAATAGAGAAGATAAATGAGAGATATGGATTGAGAAAGCTGGTAGCAGCAGGAACGGGCGATTTTATCGCTAAAGAAGCTGCTGAATCGTTAAACATCAATTTTTTGTCGCTTTCTTCCGTCTACGGTAAAAGAATATCAGCAACTTTTCCCGCTTATGCGGTGGCGAAGCTGTTAGAACAACAAAATAAATCCGTGTAAATCTGTGTCTTAAATAGAAGGAAGTTATAGTTACTATTTCTTACGCCTTCTTTTCTTGTCTTCCTCCATCTGCCCCTCAACCGAAAGCAGAGCATCCTTCAGCACGTCAAGAAAACCCCATCTCCTCTTTCCTGCCTTCATCTCTGCTTCGCCAGCGTCTCTCTTTGCCGTTATTGTTTTCGTGCCGCCCGGTTCGCTCTGACCCACATACAGTTTATCAGGCGTTTTCACATGCACACCGATTTTGTAATATGAAACGCCGCCTTTGTCCCTCTCCTTTTTTATCACTATTTTTATCCAGTGCACTCGCCTGGCGAATCGGACAATTTTTCTCACTTCTGTTTCGATAACCCTATCTACGGATTCTTTATATTCCTCATCAATAGTACCTTGAATTTCTACATTTACCATCGCCCGCTCTTTAAGCTCCCGCAGATATTTCATTATATCCCGTATTGTCACGATTCCTCGTGCAATTCCTTCCTTTACGATAGGCACGCCTCGTATATCGTGTTGTTGCATAAAATTCGCGACATCTGCGAGATTCGCATCTACATCGGCAGTTATCACCGGAAAACTCATGATAAGCGAGACGGATTGTCCCATTCTCGGAACATTCTCGCCTTTTACTTCCCCTGCGGTCATCTTTCTCTTCGGCTTGTAAATCTTTTTTAAAATGTCCCCTCGGGTAACTATGCCCTTTAGTTTCTCCTCGGCATCAACAACAAGAACTTGCCCGAGGTTGTCTTTTCTCATGATGCTTCTCGCTTTTCCAATGCCGTCCGTCTCGTCTACACAGGCAGGTTTTTTGGTTATTGCCTTTTTAACGTTAGCATCTTTTAGGATGAGCGACTCAGCACCCATCTTCATAATGTCATAGTCCGTAACAATACCCGCAAGTTTGCCCGTCGCGTCAATTACGGGTGCCGCTCTCTGGCCACTATCTACCAGCTCACATATTGCGTCAATGGTTGGTGTGTCTCTATGTACGCAGTGAGGGCTATACATAAGCCCATCTACGTTCGATTCGGCATTCGATACGACGAGCAGGTCTTGTATATTAATCTGATATATCTCTTTGCCATCAAGCACAAGCAAGTTGTGGAAGTTGTTCTTTTCCATGATGCCAATGGCTTTAGCTACCGAAGTATCAGGCGTTATAGCAGTTACTTCCCTCGTGCTTATCTCTATTACAGGTTCGTCAAACAACAATGTTTCTTTCATCGTATAAAGAATATTGTTTCTTTGATAAAGCTTTCTTTTTGAAAGAAAGGTTTTTGGTGAAAAGGAAAAACGGTAATGCGACTCGTAGGTGTAACGGGGGGGATAGCAAGCGGGAAGAGTATCGTGTTAAATACATTTATGCAGCTCGGCGCTTACGTGATAGACTGCGATATATTGAGCAGAGAGGTTGTAAGACCGTGTTCAAAAGCGTGGTGGGCGGTAGTGGACACCTTTGGTAAAGATATACTGATGAACAATCTGGAGATAGACAGGGCAACGCTGAGAAGGGTGGTGTTCGGCGATTCTGATAAGCGCAGGATTTTAGAACGGATAATACACCCCGAAGTGAAGAAGAGGTGTATGGAAAGGATAGAGGCGATAAAGCGAATAGAGCCAAATCCAAATGCACTCGTAGTTGTTGACGTGCCGCTGTTAATAGAGACAGGAACTCAAAAGGAATTTGAATTTGATAGGGTAATTGTCGTTTATGTCCGCGAGGCGACGCAGATAAGAAGGGTAATGGAACGCGAAGGGGTAACGGAGGAAGAAGCGAAGAGAACGATAGACATGCAAATGCCACTGAAGGAGAAGCTGAAATACGCTGATACTGTTATAAATAATGAAGGCACGGTTGAAGAAACGGAGGAGCAGGTCAGAAAGGTGTTTTACTCAATGTCCGGGGCTGAAAATCCTAAATTCTAAATCATTTACAAACATTATTGAGCGCATTCCGTTACATGTTCAAGCCCAGTTCTTCGAGAATAAGCAGGTCCATTTCGTCAGCCAAATCAGAAAAGCGGTTCTTAAACTCCGCTATCTTGTCCCTCTTTTCTTGCTCTATCCCCGCCTTGTCAAGCTTATCTTCGAGCTCCACCTCCTTATGAAAGATGTCGTAAATCAACGTAAAAATAGCGGGTTTTTTGCTTCTAAACTCTTTTAAGTCATCCCTAATATCTTCGCCCTTCGAATACATAGCCTGTATCTCATCAAATTCCTCGAATACCGCGTCACGGTCTCTATAAAATTCGCCCATCGCCTTCAACAGGGTTCTTGGGACTTTTTCCTCTTCCCCTTTTCCCTCTCCTCCTCCTCCTTCTTCTTCGGTCATAGATTGGTAATAGCAAGTAGTTTTTGGTATTTATTTTTTTCTTTTTTTGTTTGGTGGGCAGGGTCGAATGTGCTCAATAAAGAGTGGGAAATCCTAAACCCTAAGCATCGTGGGCTCAAAAACTCTAACAATCCCAATCCTCTTGAGATACTTCAAATCTTCTGTATCTCTTCTCTCATAGCTACTCTCACCCCAGCCTCGTTCAGCACTTCCGTAGCTCCTTTTATGTCATCCACCCGGAGAATCAGCATCGCACGCTCGACTTTTGCCATCACAAAAGCATATGCATACTCCACGTTGATATTGTTCATACCCAGACTGTTAACTATCTCGTACAGACCTCCGGGAACGTCCTTTATTTCCACAGCAAGAACGTCTGTCTCCGAGACCATAAAACCTTTCTCACGGAGCGCTGTATATCCTCTCTCCATATCATCAACCACCATCCGGATTACGCCAAAGTCACCTGCCTCCGCAATGGTCAATGCGCGAA
>QBUL01000076.1 GCA_013180605.1 Candidatus Methanophagaceae archaeon GoMg1
CATGTTTTTGACCTAGCCACGTCTCTACAAATATTCACCGGCTTATCCCCCCCCTAATATATCTATTTACGGAATCAATCCGCTCTTGTTCCTCAACAGCCATAACACATCACTAAGGATGCTTTTATGGTGTCTATATCAAAAAGAGTTCACGATGTATTGAGCCTTTATTTGTTAAATGAAATGGTTCACGATGTAATGACCCTTTCCAATTAACAAAAGACTACGGCAGAGGTTTTGATGAGTCGAATCTAAGAAAAAAGAGATTATTTTGTTCGGAGAACACCTTTGCCCAGCGTAAAGGTGTGTATCAGTTAGCGTTTTCAGGATTCGCATTCCGAATCAACCGTAGTATTCTGCGTGAGCACATTAACGTTAGAATAGCAACCCAAATCAAGCATTTCACGATTTCGGGATTTGCACTTGGTATCTGATCCATACGATAGTGGCTTGTCAATTCCTTGAATACCAGTTCTATTTCCTATCTCGCCCCGTACAGGAGTGTGATATCCTCTCCTGATAAGATTTCAACACGAATATTAGTCAAATAGGTGTGATATTCCCCAGATGCAGAATTGAAAACGCATACTAGCCTGAATCTTCTGTTCACCGTGCTTTGCTTTCCCTTATACTTTCTCCGCTTGAATTTGACCTCCACTTCCACATCGAGGACTTCTCGCTTCAAGAGTGGAAGTATATCCCGCAATTTCTTTCCCACAACATCTACCGAGTTCCCCCGCCATTTCCGATTGACTCCAACAATCAGCGGATTTGTGTTTCCTTTAAGCCTGCTGACGAAATAGCCGCCATAACAGTTAATTCTCTCAAAGAACAGGTATTTAAAGTATCCGAGGTCGATAAGCAAGACATGGTCCTTGAGCCAAGGTCCCAACCGAAGTATTTTAGCCTCTGATGTCCTTTTAGGGTATATCATGACTGATTTAGGACTATCGGCAATGGCACTAACGACATAGGAAACTTTTACGCCAGCAGCGATTCTCTTCGATCTTGTAGCAGCCATATCTTTGCAAGCGACACATGCAACCGGATAATCGTGCTGTCCGGGATAACTAAATCCTTAAAATGCTTCAATTTATCGCTCAAAACACGACTCGACTGCCGTGCTTGAAACTCAATGGCATGAAGCACGCATCTCTGAAGAAAATTGACCATTTTCTGTGTGAATCTGTCATAGAAACTGCTTATGCTCAGCGTGGTCTTCGCTTTTTCCTCGTATTTACGCTTTAGCCCCCAGATAGTCCCCCCCCAAAAAAAAAACGTACTCCAAACCCAAGTGTTGTCACCCCAAAAAAGGATAACTATAGTCAAGGACGCTAATAATTGGACATATTCCTTGATTAAACCATAGATTAACACAGACAACGAGAAATAAAGCCTCACACGGATCAACGAGTAAATATGCGTGTCCTATTTTTTGAAGCCTTCACTATACATCAATTTTACGCTCCCGTTTGACAACTCCCCTCTCTCGTGCAGTTTTTCTCAAAAAATCTTCTGGAAACATCTCAACAATGGTTTCTACCGTAGGGTCCACGCCCTTTTCATCATTTGGAACCATACATCACATCACCAGGTAAAACAATCGCTTTTATACTAATCAGTGTAAATCTGCGTCTTAAATAGAGGAAAGTTATATTTTTTTATGTACCATAAAAAACTTTTTTATTGCTAAAGAACCACTCTTTAATAAACGAGGCAAAAATAGGACAACAAGAGCATGAGCGAAGAAACGGAAACAGAAATGATACTGCATCCGAGACCGAGTGCGATTGTAGCTGCTCTTTATACACTTCGCGATCTGGATGTGGACGTTGCAGTTATGCACGGACCCGCAGGGTGTAGTTTCAAGCACAGCCGACTGCTTGAAGAGGACGGAATGCACGTGTTAACCACCGGGATGAACGAAAGCAACTTCGTGTTCGGCGGCTATGATTTGCTCGTGGACGTATTGAGAAAAGCAGAAGAGATGTTTCAGCCCGAACTGATGGGTGTGGTCGGCACCTGCGCGAGTATGATAATAGGC
Source organism: Candidatus Methanophagaceae archaeon GoMg1 (assembly GCA_013180605.1). Classification (GTDB taxonomy): domain Archaea; phylum Halobacteriota; class Syntropharchaeia; order Alkanophagales; family Methanospirareceae; genus QEXZ01. The sequence goes on from QBUL01000076.1 coordinate 2,045, forward strand.
GAAGATATACAACAGGCAGTCGAGGAGAGTGGAGTAAAAGCAAAATGTAATGTGATAGCGGTGGACATGCATGCGGGATACCGTGACAACACGATAGGCGTTATTTTGACATTAGAATCCGCATATAAAGCGGGACTAATTAGTGGCAATGAGTTTAAACGGCAGAAGAGAATGCTTGAAGCGGCAACAAGGCTGGAAAAGGAAGTAGGAGCAGCCTGCAGAAGTTACATCCCACCATCTAAAGGCGATTCAAAAATAGACGTTGCAAACCGGCTGCTTGAACTTATTGACGCGGGTAAGAAAGGCGTATGCGTTTTAGATGCGAAAAAAGAGACGGTTTTTATGTTTGCCGATATTTTGAGAGCGGTGAACAAAGTCGCCGCAGCACATTCGCAAATCGTCAATATCGCCAACCTCGATAAAGAAGTAGGATTGAAAAAGATTCGTGGATATTCAGAGACGATTCTGAACGAATTAGACGCAGAAAGTATCAAAATAGACCACATAATTGGCGGTCTGGACGAATACGCTGTGGCAGGCGAGAAAGCTGCTGCTTTGATTGACGATTTTTATGCGGATTATGATTTTGCCGTTTTACTTGGTATCGCACATGGCGTGCCTCTGAAAAGATATGGTATAAAAACCGAGATATTCTCGGTTACTAACGGTCCGAGAACAATCGAGCCGTTAAAATGGCTCGGGCACGACCACGCAGTACTTGAAATTGACCTTCATCCGAAAACGATGGGTGCTACGGGCATTATCGCATCGGAATTCGGCGATACGCTGTTGAAGTTAAAAGCGGTAAAAAACCACGCGATTTCACAGGAAGGAAAATAAACATAACAATGGATAATGAGGACACTGCCTTTTTTCATTCGTGGTTTCGGAATTATGTAAGGGGTTTTTACTCGGAGGACCCAAAAACGCAGATGAATATCCGGCTTAAAGAAGAGCACACGTTACGTGTTTGTACAGAGATTGTTCGGTTAGGCAAAGCGTTGAAGCCCAATACGAAAGCACTTCAGCTGGAGCTGGCTGAGATCATCGCATTATTTCACGATATAGGTCGCTTTGAACAGTTCAAGACATATAGCACTTTTGATGACAGGGTGTCGGAAAACCACGCAACTCTCGGGCTGAAGGTTTTAAAAGCGACTGACATATTAAACCGCCTCACAGAAACGGAACGAACCATCGTTTATAAAGCCATAAAATATCACAACGTACGTAAACTTCCCGACTATGTGGATGAAAATGAAACCCCTGACTGGTTACTGTATTCGAAATTATTACGTGATGCAGACAAATTAGATATATGGCGTGTTGTTACCGATTATTATACGGAACGTCCCAGGCACCGTAACACGGCATTGGAACTTGAACTTCCCGATACGCCGGAATATTCACGTTGCTTTATTGATGACATCCTCGACAACAGGGTTTCAAATTCTCGTGCGTTGAAGACGTTTAATGACATGAAACTGCTGCAACTGGGCTGGATATTTGACATTAATTTCACGCCGACATTCCGTTATATTCGACAAAGGCGGATTATTGAGAAAATCATCGCCGCTCTGCCCGATACCGAAGATATACGAAAAATTCGAGAACATTTGAATGGTTATCTTGAGGAAAAAAAGCTTAATAAATTATAGACACAGATTAACGCTCGTGGGCTCTGCCCACGTCCCCGCAAGCCCTGAAAGGGCTTAATTAACACAGATGATAAAAATCAACAATCTTCAACTAAAATAAATCTGTGTCTTAAATAGAAGGGAGTTATAGTTTATATACAATGGAAAAGATAAACGAGCTGAATGCGTTTCTCGTAACAAACGAAGAACTAAAAGAGACGATAGAGAGTATAGGATGGAAAGCATTCATTGCTGAGATACGAAGAGGGTTTGAACAAAGTTCTTCCGGGCAGACCATTGTGCCTGAAAAGGTGTGCGTTGATACGGGCGTGTCGGACATGAGATGTATGCCTGCGTATTTGCCGGAATACAATCGCAATTATTGCGGTGTGAAGATTGTTATCACTGCGCCGGGGAACAAAAAACGCGGTTTGCCAATGGTATTGGGTGAATATTTGCTCAGGAATGCAGAAACACAGCAATTGGTGGCGATAATGCAGGCTGAGGAGATGACTGCGTATAGAACCGGTGCCGCTACTGGTGTTGCTACTGAAGCGTTATCGAGGACAGATAGCAAAACGCTCGGTATAATAGGAACGGGAAAACAAGCACCTTACCAGGCTAAGGCAATATTAACTGTACGACCTTCTATTGACACGATAAAGGTGTTTAATATCTCCGAACACCCAGCGAGAGATTTTAAAAAGCAATATGAACCTGAGTGGGGTGTTGACATAGCAGTTGTTGGTCTGGAAGAGGCAGTGGACTCTGACATAGTTACAACGGTAACTCCTGCCACGGAACCTTTCATTTCTGCTGAACTGATAAAACCTGGTGTACATCTTAACGGAGTTGGTGCCGACTCGAAAACGAAGATAGAATTCGCACCTGAAGTGCTGAAAAAATCAAGCAGGATATTTATTGATGATTTAGCGCAGTGCACACATTCGGGCGAGATATACCGGGGATTGGAAAAAGGAATGGTGGAGAAGGAGGATTTGATTTGTCTGGGTGACGTGTTGCTTGGTAAAGCAGATGGCAGGACGAGCGAGGAGGATATAACGTTCTTCAAATCAACTGGCGTTGGTTTCGAGGATTTAATTACTGCGATATTGGCTTTTGAGAAATTATATATTTAAATTTTAAAAGGGGGTTTAATAATTAATGTTGGCAAAGGAACAGTTAAACACATTATTAATAATCTAATGCTGTAATAATGGAAGAAATTAATTTTTTGAGGGCATATAGAGCATATCTATAGTTATACCAGACATACCTCGATAGAGGTTCAAGGATAGATGAAATTTATATCTCCGATGGTCGCCGCTTACCCAAAGATTCCGGTGGCGGTATCTACCAGTTTAACCTAACTGAGAGCGAGTTTCTCAGATTGGATAAGATGATGAGTGGCGAGCTTAAAGTTTTGATTAATGAGCAGGAATATGAAAATGAGATATTATCATTTGATAAAGAATCAATTGTTATTCGATTAAAAGGTGTTCGTGATAGAAGAATTGAAAGAGTTTGTTTTGCAGGCAATGTGGAATTTCTTAAGCGTATAACTGAGAAACAGATAGGTATTTTAGAAAACCTTCATGAAAACCAGAGTAAGCGGAACATTTTATTTGGTAATTTTGAAGGAGCTGAGCGAGTTCCATGTTCATTTGAGGATAATATGGTAGAACAAGAACAAAGACAGAGGGATGCAGTAGAATTTTCCGTAGGAGTCAAGGATTTATTTCTTATTTGGGGACCCCCTGGAACTGGGAAGTCTACCCTAGTGCCTGAAATAATAAGAAATTATCTGACAAGGAACAGCGATGCAAAAATACTCGTTTGCAGTTATGCTAATGGAGCGGTGGATAGAATTGTAGAAATTATAAATGACGTCTTTAAAGGAGTGATAAATATAATAAAGAGCCGTAAAGAGCGATTGGCGGAATTGGATAAGGAAGAAAGGGAACATACAGATGATGCAAAACAGAGAAAAGACTCCGATTTAGAGGATGAAAAGGCAAAACTTGAAGATTTGCTAAACGCAAAAGCTAATGAACTGTTACCATTGATAAGAAGGTTAAATATCATAGCGAAGGAGCGATTTAATAGGCTAGTGTCATGTCAAGCTTGTAATGTCGCAAGAAATATAACATATGTTTTTCATA
>QBUL01000075.1 GCA_013180605.1 Candidatus Methanophagaceae archaeon GoMg1
TCACGCCGGGTTCTGAGAGGACGTAGGGGGGAAGTTCCCCTGCGTTACTCACCTCGTTGTCTGTTTTGAGAAAGAAGAGGAAGCCAGAGCATGTGGAGTTGCGCTGAGGCGGCGTATGGGTGAGTTCGGACTCACGATATCAGAAGAGAAGAGTAAGATTATTGAGTTCGGACGATGCGCATGTACGAGAGCGAAGCGATACGGCAGGAAATGCGAAACCTTTGATTTTCTCGGTTTTACGCACTTCTGCGACAAGTCCAGATGGGGCAACTTCAAGCTTGGGCGAAAGACGTCACGCAAGAAGTTCAGACAGAAGATGGTGGATATGAATATATGGTTGAAGCGTATCCGAAATCGTGCCCAACTGAAAGTATGGTGGAAGGTGCTGGGGCTAAAGTTGCTTGGACATTACCGCTACTATGGAATGAGCGGCAACTTCCGTATGATACAGAACTTTTACCATCAGGTCATGAGACTCGCCTTCAAATGGGTAAACAGGCGTAGCCAGAGGAAAAGCTACAACTGTGCTCAGTTTCTCCGTTTCATCCTATTTAATCCACTCTCGAAGCCGAAGATATATCATTCGCTATACAACCTGAACCCGTAGAGGATGTGCTTCTGAAGAGCCGGATGAGGGAAATCTTCACGTCCGGTTCTGTGAGGGGGCTCATAGCAACCTTGGGGCTATTACCTCAAAAAAAGGGGTGTGCTATGGGCTCTACTTGACATGATAATATAGCGGTTTAGTGGTTTAGTGGTTTAGCGTTTTGGTCAAAGGAACTGAGCCTCTAACGAGCTAAACCTCTAAACTCGCTTAACCGGTGTAAATCTGTGTCTTAAATAGAAGAAAGTTTAATGATAACACATGTTCCTGTTCGGGCATCTGGGGATAACACTGGGAATCGCATTTCTAGTTTTCTACACATTAAAAGTCGTACCTGACCGTCGGTTGTACGGCTTTATCATTATAGGTGCAATCCTGCCGGATTTAATAGATAAGCCGGTAGGGGAGATTTTGTTGGCAAACTCTATTTCAAATGGCAGATTATTCGCTCACACGCTCCTATTCGTCTTTATCCTGCTACTCATTGGCACTTACTTATACAAGCGAAACGGAAGCGGAGAAAAAGCGATTCTTTTCCTCGGGTTTGCTTCTTTTCTTCACCTCTGCGAAGACCGAATGTGGCTCAGCCCGAAAACACTGTTCTATCCCCTTTTTGGATTTGATTTCCCGCAGGGCGTGATAGAACAGCACTGGTGGGAGTACTTTTTAAGGTGCTTTTTCGGGACTTATTCGCCTTTGACAGGAGGAATCGAACTCTCATACGCATTTGTTTCTGAACTGGTGGGCATATCCATCCTGTTGACGTTCATTTTCATAGTATTTCCAAATCGAAAATCAATCCAGAGATGGAGTTCGCGATAAGGCGTGGTCAGATTTATGCTTTCGCTTTGATTTTGTTTGAACAATAAAAACTCCAGTTTCTTTTTCCCCTTTTCGCTTCCGGAAAATGTAAATGGGAACTCTACCGTTTCATTATGTGCGAGCTGCATTTCACGCTCGCCGATTGTTTTGTTTTCTATCTCCGCCCTGAACAGATATGTGACGGGTTCGTATTCGTGGTTAACCACGCCAACTATTACCGTTCCTTCCTCGCCTGCAGAAAGGTTCGAGGGATAATTCGAGGCATTACCTCCCTCGCCGAGGATATAGAATTCAGTGAATTCTTCCCCTTTCTTCGGCGTTATGATTACGTAGATAGTTAGTGCGGCTGCCGTGATAATAGCGATAATCAGTATTACCGTGAGGATTTTATCAAGCGTCTTTGCGTCCAGCATCAAACCTTTCTGAAGGTGTGAGGTATCAGGTAGGCGGTTTAGATAGAGCGTCAGCGGGGTAGCTCGAAGAGCCAAGCCGCTAAAAAACTAAGCCTCTAATCCGCTTGGAAGCCTAATACCTCAAATCTGAAAGAGGCGTGAGGAATCACTCACGCACTCGGCTTCTCCATTAATTTCTCCTTCTTCATTATCGCCCCTGTTCTGGAATGAGGCTCACGAACCAAGCTGTCAGTTTGTTTTTCTACTTCTCTCGCTTCGAAAGCAAGCTTTGCCGCTTCTCTTAACAGTTCATGCGCCGCCGCTACCACAGGTACGTATTCTTCGGGGTTTTTCATCATGAAGCACCCTTTCACGTCCAGTTCCGCTACTTTCTCTGCCATGCTGTAAGCAGCAATCGCTTTCGCTTTTGCATACGGATTGGAAAACTTTGCTCGTCCTACCGCGCGCTCCGCAGTTGCTATTATCTGTGGTACTTTCACTTCTTCGCCTTTCTTTATCGCTTCTATAACAGCATCTATCTCCTCCTGCACCAATTTTGCTACGCCGGTTATGGACAGAACAGAAAGGACATCGGCATTGAACAGACTCATCTCTACGGGGTCTAAAAACTCCCTTCTCGCTCCTATCATCGGGTCCCCGGGTATGATAATGTATCCAAATCCCCCTTCTTTTAACTTATCCACTGCCTTTTTCGCCGGTGCATCGGAAATAACAATGCAGGGCTTGCCCTTCTCCTTCACCATCTCACGTGCGCTCTTAGGACCTGGAAGTGCTGCATTGGGACTGGTTATTACCACCACATCGGGGTCCCAGTCCAGCAGGCGCGAAGTGTCAGCCGCATTTTCTGGCGTCATCTTCGCTCCCGTACCCAACACACGAACGTCTATATCCTCTCTATCCGCTCTCTCGTCCAGCAGCAAATCCACTATTCTCGATATTCCTATATTCCCTAATTTCACAAATCCTATCTTTACTGTTTCCATTTGCAATCACGTTTTATGTGTATGCACGGAGAAGTATAAAAAACTTGCTTATTTTGTTTTGGATAAAGAATAATATCGGTTCAAATGTAAATATAACGATACCGATATATAATAGTTTATATATCGTTTAACTAAGAAAATGCACGATACCGATACTTTAATCAGAAGCGATTTGCTCGAAAGAATCCAGCATAAGAAAGAGCGATTAGATGTATACAGACCTCTTCCTGAGAGTGCGGTGAGAAAGCTCGGCAATGAGCTGCGGTTACTGCATACTTATCATTCAAACGCTATTGAAGGGAATACGCTGACACTTCAAGAAACTAAACTCGTGCTTGAAGAAGGGGTTACAATTGGCGGGAAATCGCTAAGGGAGCATCTGGAAGCGACTAATCTCGCAGAAGCTTACGACTTGATAGAATCAATAGCAAAGGACAAAAGAGAAATAGACCATACAACCATACAGCAAATCCATGAAGTTGTAGTTAGGGGTATAAAGGTGGATGCAGGAAAATACAGAGTTCATAATGTGCGAATAACAGGGGCAACCAAAACGCCCCCGGACTTCTCAAAAGTCACTCGCATGATGGACGATTTGATTGCATTTTTAAGTTTACAGGATAAGGAGAAAAAGGAGCAGCCAGTAAAAACCGCTGCGTTCATGCATCATAAACTGGTGGAAATTCATCCGTTCACCGATGGCAACGGGAGAGTAGCACGCCTTCTCACCAACCTTTTTCTCGTGAAAGAGGGCTATCCCCCTATTGTCCTGAGGAAAGAAGAACGAGGGAAATACTATCGTTTTTTACGCCTTGCAGATGGGGGCAATCTTGAACCATTTGCAAATTTCATTGCTAAATCCGTAGATGAGTCATTAACGCTCTATTTGGCGATATTCGGTGGCGCAGACGAGCTGATTCCCCTTGTGGACCTGGGAAAGCTAAAGGAGTGCTCGTACTCACAGGAATATTTAGCGTTGAGAGCAAGGCAGGGATTTTTAGATGCAGTAAAAATTGGAAGAAAATGGTTCTCTACTAAACGAGCGTTAACGGATTACATCAGAGAACATGCGAAATGAGTTTCTTTGATCAAACTTTCTTTCAAAGAAAGTTTGTTTTAATGCGTGAAATATGCCACCACTTCTTTTCCCTCTTCTTTTTCCACTACCGAATCAATCCTGACGAACCCGTATCTTTCGAACTGCACCACGTTTCCAAGTTCCGAAGCAATCAAAGGCTCGCCTATGCCTTCGTCTGTCCCGTCAGGCTTCTTCACTACGACTTTTATACCTTCCGATGGCGCCCATTGAATAATTGGGACGTCTTCTGCAGGAGTTTCTACGACGTTCACAACCAGCGGCTCGATTTGCTCTATTTCCACATCACAGAGGAATTTAAGCCGTATTCGTTGTCCCTGTTTCAGTTTAGCGAAATCATCGCCACTTATGTAAACCGTATTGCCTGTTCTTATCTCCCGGTATTCCTTTTTTGAAGGATGTTTCAATGCTTTAGCCACGAAAGAAATCCCGTCTTTTAACTTCATCTCCATCGGATTACGCACAAAGAAGTATCTCGATGCAAGCGCATCCACGGCTTTCCTGTTCTCGGCATACAAGTTCTTCATGCTCACCGCTATGTCAGTTTGAGTGACGCCAATAGAGATAAAGAACTTCCGAATCGCTTCTGGCTGAAACCCTCTTCTGCGAAGTGCCTTTAGCGTTGGCAGTCTCGGATCATCCCACCCTTCGTATTCGCCGTTTTCTATCCTCTTTCTCAGCTCGGAAGTGCTTAATTTACCGAATTCCTGCATTTTTATCCTGCCCCAAACCATTGTTATTGGATATCGCCAGCCGAGATGGTCGTATAAGAACCGCTGCCGCTTTTCCGACTTCATCAGGTCCTTCCCACGTATTATATGCGTTATGCCGAGCAGGTGGTCTTCTATCGCCGACTCAAAATCCAGCGTTGGCCACACCACGTATTTATCGCCAACCCTCGGGTGCTCCCGTTTTAAAATTCTGAGTGCGACCCAATCGCGTAAAGCCGGGTCTGCACTTGTCATATCCGTTTTTATCCGCAACACTGCTTCTTTTTCTTCATAGACGCCATTTAACATTTTTTTCCAACATCCCATATTCGCTTCAATATCGGCAGCCCTGTGAGGGCAGGGTCGCTTGTGGTCTTTATACTGCTTAAATGTCTCTGCAGGACAAAAGCAGACATACGCAACACCTTTTTTTAGCAGCTCTTCCGCATATTTGTAATATAACTCCATGCGTTCCGATGCCACCACCACCTCATCGGGCTCGGCATCCAGCCACGCACAATCCTCAAGATACCAGTCATAAGCTTCGAGTAAAGGTCGCTTCAATACAGGGTCGGTGTCGTCAAACCTCAGAATGAATTTACCATCGTGCATCTTCACATACTCCGAATTCACGATTATGCCTCGCGTACTGCCGAGCGTCGCAGCGCCGTTAGGGTTGGGTGCGAATCGCATCACAACTTTTTCACCTTCCGCAAGAGGCAGTTCGGGTAGTCCAGGTTCACGTTTTTCTTTCTCTTTCACTTTTAACTCCGCTACCAATTCCGGAGCTATCTTATTCAATTCTTCCACTCGTTCCTCCTTGCTCATTGATTCGATACTCTTTATCTCCTCTTTCACCAACATCAAAACCTGTTTCGCATTCTTCCTCAATTCGGGATGTTCGGCAAGAACCTTCTTCACTACTGCATCCTCTTTAGGTGGTTTCTCGTACTTCACTGCATTCTGAAATGCATATTTCCTTATTTTTGCCCTTGTCTCTGTTTCTTCCATTTTCGCTGTTCTTTCTGGGTTATACCGTTTAAGAATGAGTTGCGCTAAGAAAAAACTTTTTCCACTTTGAAAAGAAATGACAAAAACAAAAAAACATCAACATTTATAAATAAATATTATAGGTTATGAA
>QBUL01000074.1 GCA_013180605.1 Candidatus Methanophagaceae archaeon GoMg1
GCGGACCAGCCCGTATTAGTGATGAAGTCTCTGTAATGGAGATAGAGCGAAGGGGTTGGGTCATCCTGCTTGATTTAAAGATCAACCAGGAGATGGGAGGAATCTTTGATGAAAGCAAAGCCATTTGTGGCTGGATGATGGGAGCCCGGTGAGCTGAGAGGTTCACGCCGGGTTCTGAGAGGACGTAGGGGGGAAGTTCCCCTGCGTTACTCACCTCTTAGTGCTTTGCGAGGACGAAGAAGAGGCAATATTTCACGTAAAAGAAATCTTAGAGTAGCTGGAACTTACGTTACATCCGCAGAAAACAAAGATAAAGAACTTTTCAGAGGGCGTTGACTTTCTCGGATTTACCGTTTACGTAAGCCATAAAGTGCCACGAAAAGAGGCTGTCAGGAAATACAAGGAAGCGGTCAGGCGTGCTACGCCATCGGAGAGCCGTATACGGGAAATCCGTACGTACGGTTCGATGAGGGGTCGGAGGTCGAAAGACCTCCTCCTACTCTACCGTGGGGCAGAGCCCCATATTACACGAGAGATTACTTAAAGGTTAGGGGGTTATTTTCTTTAATATTAATAGCATATTATATAATGGGCTATATGACGTGGGGGATAGAGAGTTTAATTTTGTTTTTGCACTCGTCAGGGGTTCTCTTTCTGAAACCTAAGAGAAAAGTGTTATCCACGGGAAGAGAAGTGGCGAGGGTTGAAGACGACAAAAAGAACGGAAAGATAAAGATATCTTGCCCTTTCAAGATAACCGCTTTTCAGAAATGGTGCAGAATAGGGCTTGTATTCAGGTTTAGTGAAACGATTAAATGGTACGAATATAATTCTTCTTTGGGGCTTCAATTCAACAATTACAGGTTATCAATCGCGGACCGCCAGGGGAAGTGCCTGTTCAGCGAGAGAAGGTCATTTATGGATTTCGCTTCGCTTTTCAAGACGGCTTATTCGGGTAAGCGGTTTTTGGGAAGATACACGGCAACACACCGGGGCGAAGTGCCAATACTGGATTTTATACCGCCACATCCCGGAAGATATAAACTTGATTTTGATCTGGCGGCAAATGAGGACTTTTCAGAACCCGGGCATAGGAGAATGACTTCTTTTCAGGAACTCGTTCTGTGGGTGAGAGAGGGAGTTGAACCGCTGAGAGGTCAGGGTCCTGGTCTGGAATATCCACACAAACGAATTGATTTGATGAAAATCCGGGACATAATGACGCACCCAATCATCACTGAAGATGAAGAGGTTTTGGTCACCAAGATAGTGAGGGATATGGCAGAACAGGGGATAGGGAGCGTGGTGATAACCTCAGAAAATAATAAACCCGAAGGAATTATTACTGAGCGCGATATCGTGTCAAAAGTGGTATTAAGGAATAAAAGAGCAAGTGGGACGAAATCAAGAGAAATAATGTCTTCCCCTTTGATTACCCTTGAGCCGGACGCACCCGTTGAAGAAGCATGCGAGTGCGTAGCAAAGGGCGGCATAAAAAGGGTGCCGGTGATTGAAAATGGCTCGCTCGTGGGCATTGTAAGTGTTAGAAACATATTGACAAAGAAGCCAGGATGTGCAAAACGATTTTATCCTCATCCAGAAGTGCGCGTTTTAGCAAGCAGATGTAAAAATGCGCTCTGTTTGGCAGTATCGTGTTTTTCGTTTTTCAGGGCAGAGAGAAGGGAATTTGAAAGAGAGGAGAAAAAAGTAAGGGATATAATGACACATCCAATCATCACAGAAGATGAAGACGCATCAGTCGCTAAAATAGCAGCGGATATGGACAAGCAGGGGATAGGGTGCGTAGTGATAACCACAAAAGGCAAACCAGCAGGTATTATTACCGAGCGCGACATCGCATTGAAGGTTCTATTAACGGATAAGGAGGCAAACGGAGTAAAAGCGAAGGAGATAATGGCTTCCCCTCTGGTAACCGTCAAGCCAGAAGTATCCGCAGACGAAGTGTGTAAGCTTGCGGCGAAGAAAGGCATAAAAAGGGTGCCGGTGGTTGAAAATGGCTCGCTCGTGGGCATTGTAAGTATTCAAGACCTGCTGAGAAGGAAACCGGAGTGTGTAAGGGAATTCTATTCATAAAAACCAGGATTATACAGATTAAAATTTGAAGATGCAAGATACATGATGCAAGTCAAGCCTGTATCTGGCATCCAGCATCATCTCCCGGGGGTTAATCTCGTGGTTTTTTCCAAATCATACTGGTTTGAATTTTTAATTTCGGTCATTTGAATTTATTTAGAATTTAGGGTTTAGGATTTCGGATTTTATACAATTACCCCCTTCTTTATATTCCGCCCATCCCATATATCAGCGACATTACGTACGCCAGCACGCAGAATGCAAGAAAGACGAGCGCAAGGAAAATCCCGGCATAAAAACCCACTCCCTCCACTTCTACTTCCGGGCAATGCGCCTTTACCGCTTCTACTGCTTGGGCGTCATAAGGAGGGTTTAAAGTCAGCATGAGCCTCATTGTGTCCACCGGGCATTTAATAAAACATTTCAGTGCGGCAATAAATTTCCCCCCCATTCTTCCTCACCTATTCATTTATACATAACTCATATGTTATAAATATTTCGGTATTTAATTTGATATAAGATGATACAAGAAAAAGGGAACATGTTTACCGCGGAGCCCGCAGAGAACACAGAGAGTAAGAGCAATCATTTCCCTCCTCTCGGCGCTCTCCGTGATCTCGGCGGTAAAAAATAAGAAAAAAAAATAAAAGAGGAGAGAAATAAAGATGAAAGTAAGGGAGATGATGAGCCGTCCAATCATCACGGAAGATGGAGACACAATAGTAACTAAAATAGCGGGAGATATGGACGAGTTGGGTGTGGGGAGTGTAGTGATAACCACAGAAGGCAAACCAGCCGGGATTATTACGGAGCGCGACATCGCATTGAAAGTTCTATTAAAGGATAGAAGGGCAAGCGAAGTGAAGGCAAAAGAGATAATGGCATTCCCCCTGGTTACTATTGAGGCGGAAACATCCGTGGATGAAGCGTGCAAACTCGCTGCGCGGAAGCGCATAAAACGACTGCCCGTGGTTGAAAATGGAATGCTCGTGGGTATCGTAAGTATTCGCGACCTATTGACAAGGAAGCCGGAATATGTAAGAGAGTTCTACTTCTAAAAACCACAAGATTACACCGATTTCCACGAGAAATTGTGAAGGATAGAAGAAGTCAGAGAGTATTTTAGACACAGATTTACGCAGATTTATTTTAGTCTAACCGTGTTGATTCTTATCATCTGTGCTAATCTGTGTAATCTGTGGTTAATAATTTTTCACTCGAGGCTTGCTCTTAGTATGTCACTTGCCGTTAATATCCCTATGGGAACGCCATAAGCGGGCCTTATGGAAAGAATCAATAATCGGTGGATGTTCAAATCGCGCATAATATCTGCGGCTTTTCTTAACGTCGTTTCCGGGTCTATTGTTCTCACAACGGAGGACATAACGTCTTCTGCCGTTAATTTGCCCCAATCTTTGTCAAAAACTTTAATGATATCAAGCTCCGATATAACCCCTACTACCTCATCGTCTGGTGCAGTTACCGCAATACCCGATATGCACTCCCTTACCAGGAGTTTTGCGATTTCGCTTACCGGTGTGTCAAACGATACCGTAACGACACCCCTTGTCATCACGTCTCTTACCCTCTTCTCTTTTGATAAAAACATTTGTCCTTTACCCCTTACTTAACGAAGCAACTGTACAATTTCACTATGCACCTATCGTTTAAAAAGATTTATTGTTGACACAGATTAAATAGAAGGAAGTTATGTTATACATTATATACAGAGGCAAAAACGAAGTGTTAAGGGAAGAAGATAAAATGGCTGAAGAAGAGCCTGAGGAGAACAAGATTATTGAACTTATAGCTTCTGTGCAGCGTGCGGGAGATGAAAGAGGAAAGAGGATTTATTTTGACTCAAAGAGCATAGAAGAGATAAGAGAGAAATGTGGCGATGACTTCTTCTTATTCACCGAGAGGACTTTGCTCGCTTTTGTTGACCCCGCGGGGGAGAAGATCACGCTCACCTCGCTCAAGGGCGTTTACAAGAAGTACCTTTAATTTCTCCGCCTGTTCCTTTGTTAATTCGATGTCTACCATGCCAAACGTGATGATTACATTGCTGCCCACCATTAGCTGCACGTCTATCTCCCTGTTACTCGTACTCTTCCTCCTCTCTCTATTTCTTTGATAAAACTTTCTTGCTAAGAAAGTTTTAATTTTAATGCACAGTTAGCAAATACATCGCTAAATAAATCAGAAAAAACAGGAGAATCGAGAGTATAGAGGCGCCTAAGGACAATCTGGGAAGCTCCTTCGTATATTTTATCCTTACCTCTTCTAAGCCACGTTCATGTTCCTCTGCCTTTTCTGAAATAGTAACGTGCATCCTCAACTTCACGCTTATCGTGTCTTCTACTATTCTTGCCGCACCCGCCGGGTTTCTGCTGAGACAGATGAAAAGATAAAGTGTTTTTACATTTTTCAATTTTCAGTCAGCATTTTGCAATTTGTGGGCTCTGACCACGTTATTTTATAAGCCATCCATGTATAAACATAGCTATCAAATATAAAGCGATAAAGAGAAGCGCCAGCAGCATTGCGGTCCCTATATTTAATCTTACCATTGGTTCTTCTGCAGGTTGTCTCTTCTTTACCTCCTCTAAATCTCGCTCATATGCCTCCACACTTTCCGGAGAAACAACAGGTTTCTCCACCTTTAGTCTCACCTCTTCTCCCTTTATTCTTAACGCGGCAAACGGATTCCTGCTAACCCAGACGATAAAGCCCGCCATTCTCATTACATTCTGGTCAATGTAGTTCGCAAACGTCATCAGCGGTCCTTCGCAGAACCTTATAACCTTCTTTCCCGGTATCCGGTAGAACCAATCTGTATCAAGCGTAATTGTTGGCGTGCCGTGAAGCATTGCTCTTAATAGCCAGAACGCTACAAATGTGAATAGAAGGAGCTGGCACATTGCTACCACGTGACCCGGTGCATAAGGAACGTAATCAACAGGATAAGGAAGAATATTGTAAAGTATTTGTGGATATACACCGAGAAGAGTACACAAAAACGCGGTTATGCCCATCGCGGCAATCATATTCTTAGGTGGTTCTCTCGCCTCGCATACTGGCGTATCCCTCGCAAACCACACACCCCACGGAAGTTTCAGACCCGTATGCAGGAAAGTACCTATTGAAGCGCCTTCGAGCATCAACCATATAATTGAATAATGCCACATCGCAGAAGCGTGGACAATCATTGTCTTACTCACGAAACCGTTGAATAGCGGGAATCCGGAAATTGAAAATGCACCTATCATATAAAGCCCGAAAGTGATGGGCATGTATTTGTAGATACCGCCCAATTCGGTCAGTTTGCTTCTTCCCGTTACCTCTATTACCGCACCCATACCCATGAACAGCACTGCCTTGTACAGAATATGACAGAACGCATGCGCAGCGGCACCGTTTATTGCCATTTCTCCTGCTGCCGTGCCAAAAACACCCATCCCTACACCTGCTACCATGTAGCCCACCTGAGAGATGATGTGATAGGCTAAAAGTCGTCTTATGTCATTCTCAAGCACCGCGAAGACAACTCCGTACAGCGCCATTATTGCTCCTAACCATATCAGAATCTCTACACCCGGGAAACCGC
>QBUL01000073.1 GCA_013180605.1 Candidatus Methanophagaceae archaeon GoMg1
TATTTAATTCTGATAAAAGTTTTACTTTCATTACTATGCCATGCGGATTCTTGTTGTATTCTTCTCTAAGTGCATTCAATATTTCCGTTCGTATCTCCTTATCTTCCATCTTCCACCACCTTTATCTCATCCTCAAATACTCGTCAACTTTCTGCTCTACATCCTTTAGAATACAAAGTAGGATATATAAAAGGGACGTTTACATTTTATCCAGAAACGAGAGTAACTACATCTACACTTCTACTTCTATCTCTTGAATACCCGCAAATCGGGTAACAGGCAGCGCCTTCTCCTCTTCTGCAAAAGCCGCAAGATGTGCTTCAATTGCCTCCTTCAGATTCGCCATGAGCTCGTCAAGTGTCTTTCCGTAGGAGTAGCAACCCTTTAGCGATGGAACTGTGCCAATAAAAACGCCATCCTCATCCCTTTCGATTAATACGATGAAGCTTTGTTTTGTCATTTCTTACTTCGACTACAATACAGGTTTTTATTAATTTAATAGTATCGGGCATTTTATACTCAGCACCGGCATAAACTGCGCTTTTTATTGGGAGAACCAAACCGATATCACCTATAAACAAGGACGCAGGTCTTTACTCTCACTACGGTTTCAGAGGTTTGAAAAAGCTCAATCTGTGACGGTGTGGAGTATACCTTTTTCATACAGCATTTGGCTATGAATCGACAAGCTCTCGTATGCCCCATTTCTCATCTAAAGATTCGTTAGGCCAAATATCTTTTTTTCTCTTAGGTATAATCTCTTTATGGACACTGCAAATATATCGAACTCTATTTGGGGTTAAATTAGTATAAAACGCTATATCTATTGTGGATATCCAGTGCGGATCGTCAAAAGGTGTGCCAACACCTAAACGCCCATACTGTTTTGTTCTTTCGTATAACCAGTTATATAGTCTTTTTTTTGTCTATTCGCTCCGTTACTTTTTCCTTTAACAACTGGACGAGCCAGATTGTCAAACCTGCGATAGTTCCACCCACACCGCCAATAACTATCCCTTCCAACACGGTTATACTCATAAAAAATACCCCCATCCCATTCTCATGTTATAACAAGAAGAAATACGATGAGTCAATCCATTCCTATTCCTCCTATAAATTACGGAATTTGAGAATAACGCTACACCTGCAAGCTAAGTGAAAAGGAGGTCTGGGTCTGTTCTTTTTAGAATACTTCTTCTTTGCCTGCTCCTTACAATAAGGGCAAGTGCTCGTATCACCAACAGATACTTGATAACCTTCTATATAATCCTCATCACTGTAATCCCGTCTCCCCTCGTAGTAAGCAAAAATGTAGGTTCTTCCAATTAAATCCGCTATTATCCTGCAATATTTAATAAATTCCCCTACTTTTTTGATTTCAACATCTTTAAACTCTTCTGGTAAGGGGGCTAACTGAAACAACTCCCTAAAGCTTACATTTTTATCTAAATACTCAGTAATGCCTTCAATATCTGATAATGTCTTTGCTGCCTCATCTTTCTTTCTTGGAATCTTCAGATCAAATTTAGAAGCTATGTCTCTCAGTTGATCCATCTTCAATGTCGTTAAAATCTTTTCAGTTGGAATATCTCTTCCTCTTATCGCCAATCCCAATTCTATCATCTGCTCATAAAAATTTCTATCAGCGTTATCTGCTGGAATAACCTTCACTTCCATTTTTTCGTCCCACACTCGGATATATTTCGATACTATGTTTAGGGGATACTTCTGTAAAACTTTTCTTGGAAGAGGATCGTCCCAAGGATAATATTCGAACAGGTGATCGAGTTCTACATCTGGTCGCACATATATCATGCCCAAAGCCGTTTGACAAACTTCCTTTAAGATATCATTCCTATCACGTTCGTTAGCATCTTTCCAATCCGGATGTTTTTCGATCAATTCTTTTACGAATTTTTCATATTTAGGTTGATATTCATCAATGTATGCATCTATCTCCCTACACCTGATGTCAGCAACAATTAATATCTCAATCAAGTTCTGGATCATGTAGTAAGGGCTTTGGTTTATGCTTTGATTGAGCGCATCAACAAACAAATCGATTTTATCCTCGTCGGCATTGTATAACGTTAATTCAAAGCTTGCTCCGGGGTTTATCAGATAGTCTCCATTAGGGAGTTTTTGAACGCTATATGGTGGATGTTCTGCGATTGGTTGATCCTCTGATACTTTTACCTCGATGGAAGGCGTTTCTACTTCTTTCTTACCAAAAAACAGATCTAAGATGCCCATATTTTCCTACTCTTCTTGTTTTGTTTTTCATATTAAAAATCTTTTGGCCTTTCTTTTCATAAGAGATATCCTTAATCGGTTATAAGTTCGCAAACGCCGTTCGTTTCCATTAATTTATCAAATATCTCCTCAGGCTTCATTTTTCCAGCTTTCACTCTCGTGAAAGCTTCAAACAATTGAACAGTAGCGACAATGCACTGATGCCTTTTTTCTGCGAATCCACGGACATCGGGAGGGAACGGTTCTTTACGTTCTTCTGGGCAATCTTCTCGAAAAGGATTTCCAAAAAATATTCCCTTATATTCTTCACGTTTTGCTAATCCATCTGACACCCAATTCTCTAATTCTCGTACATCCCCCGTAGCAATACTTTTTCTCCCCCTCTTTCCTTTAATTTCCAACACGGCTTTCCGACCTTTGTAATCAGTAAACCAACCATCTGATTTACCTGGTTCATCAGGTCGCTTAACAGTCGCACCAAGTTCTTCCAATGTTTCCCACACTATTTCTTCAAGTACACCTTCTCCAGTTTTAGTTCCCCCTGTTTCAGTTAATAGTTTTTTGAACTTTGTCAAATCTTTCATTTGTTTCTTCTTTTGTTCAACTTCCCGCTTGTCTTCCTCAATCTTTTGTTCTAATGACCGAATCTCCTTCTCTAACTCATTCTCACCCGGAACCTTATAATTTTGTAACCATTCAGGTTCTACTGATTCAAGAGCAACGCCATATAACTTTGCTAAAATTAGTCTAATCGCTTCCTCAATTGTAAACTCTGTTGGTGGCGGTAGAATTACCACAGGACCTGATGTCGAAATAACATGAACATCACTTTCACCAGAAGCATAACGTGGTTTTGCTTTAACTGTAATGGAAAATGATGCTGCAATCAGTGCATATCTATTCAAAGCTATTGGTTCTATATTGTATTCCCTCCAATAATCACAGTTTGCATCCCCATAATCTGGTGTAAATTTCTCTTGCGGTTTACGCAATTCCAAATAATAAGACCACTTTTTAATTCCCTGCTCAATATACTCATGAAATGGTGTATCTTTAATCTCTGGAATTGAAGAGCCATCTTCCAGGATATTTTTGATGGGTATAGGGGACCACCAGTAAAGATCATTATGAGGACTCCTAGGGGTAGGCATAGTAAGCAGTTCACTATTAGATATACAAGAAGATATTCCATGTGGCTGCATAGGCGGCATAGGCTGCCCACTTATCCTCTCGGGAACGGGCTGCGTCAGGTGGGTTGCGGGATAGGATATTACGATAAGTTCACCATCAAACTCTATTAATTTACTAACCGCCTCTTTATTTGGGTATCTTAGATTGTTAAGTTTTATTTTATTATTTTCAACATCAAAATAGAGGGATACAAGGTCCATTATTACAACATCAAAATCAGCAATGTTTGGAAGTTCTTCTGACCACGGTACTGTTTTAACTGAAGTCAATTTCCCAATTTCGCTACTTATCACTAATATTCGTTTTTCTATCTTGCTCTCATTATTCGATAATCCCGCTTCCAATCTCTTTGTACTAAATGCCATTTTCATCCTATTGTTGTTAACCTCCGCTCTCTTCCACTACCTTCACCTCCTCCTCCGCCAGCCCATATAAATCATAAACCAGCCCATCAATCTGCGCATCAACAATCTTTATCTGCCGTTCATAAAGCCCTTTATCTATTTCCATTCTCGCCTCGTGGTATTTCTTCTGCAGTTCGAGCATGTTTTCCACCAGAGCTACAAGTTTATCATGCTGGGCTTTTTCTGTAGGATTTGAGAAGTCTATGGAGGGGATAGGTAGTTGCTCGATGAATCGTTTGCCATAGGAATAGGCTGTTTGATAACATCTGAGCGATATTTTATGGTGATACCAATTTAGTAATTTTGAGTTTAAAACGCCAAGAATGTATTTATATTCGCTTTCATCTTCCAACTGAATACCATAAACACCTGCATTTCCTCCACCTACAAAATAAAATCTTCCCTCATCATCCAAAGTAAATGAATTAAAACCACTCAAAACTGTGGTCATTATTTTATTCTTACAGAACATGGTAAGATTCTGACTTCTTCCAAAGGCATACCATTCATATTTTAGTTTTCCGCCATCTCTTTTCAAAAGTCTCGGTTTACATTCTAACAAATAACTCCAGATATTCGGATAGCGTGATTTCATTTCATTTTCGGATATCAAAACAGCACTAGCATTTATGAGATTATAAGGAAATATCAGAACATCACTGAACTGAGGTTTACCAAAAGGTGAAATATCGGCACCCCTTAAAACAGGGCAAATTATTCTTTTTTCTAAGAAATATTCCTTCTTAGTGTACTTTGACTGCACTTTAAAATATTCGCCATCTTCGCATAGCATCCTTAAAACAAAAACGGGATCAGCACTCGTTTGAAGACCCACAAAAATTTTTAGTCCCAGTTCTCCAAGCTTCTTATTCTCATTTAGTCGGTTGAATAAACGAACTTCATTGCCCAAAATAAAATTCCAATAATCCTTCTGAAGACCCTTTTTGCTAACTAAGCCGACTTCATAGTCCTCTTCTGTTTTCAGTCCAGTATTTGAAATAAAAGATGAAAGGAGATTTGTAAGATTGTTTTGTTCAATCTTTGGGTTCTTCACTCTCAAATATTTCACATCAAACCCAAAATTATCCTTTTGTAACTTGATAATGCAGGTATTAATGCTCGCTTTGTCAAATACATAGAACCCATCAAAGTCGAATATATTGCTTAACGATTTATTTTTCGCTAAGAAATTGCGCAAACCCTCACCGTAATCAGTCTTGAAAAAACGATGCGGCAAAATGAAGGAGAGAACCCCGTTTTGGTTAAGTAGATTAAACCCTTTTTCAACAAACAAGCAATAAATATCGTAATTACCAATTGCTGTCCTGTATCCACGGAAATAGTTCATTTGTTGAACCATTTTAGACTCGCAGAGTCAAAATACGACAGCGGGATATTCGATTTTGACACGGACAGGATAACGCAGGGGTTGAGAATTGATGACCGCGTTTTGAAAACGATTATTCAGAGTCTGTATTATCCGAAGTCGCCGTATGAATTTTCAGTGCTCGGTGTAGAGATTCTGGGCAATGTGTACGAGCAGTTTTTAGGTAAGGTCATCCGGCTGACCGCAGGGCATCAGGCAAAGGTGGAGACGAAGCCAGAGGTGAAAAAGGCGGGTGGTGTGTATTACACGCCGCAATACATCGTGGATTACATTGTCAAGAACACGGTGGGTAAATTAGTTGAGGGGAATGGGAAGACGCCAGAAGAGATTACAAAAATTAAAATTCTGGACCCGGCATGCGGTTCTGGAAGTTTTCTTATCGGTGCGTACACGTATTTGCTGCGGTATCATCTGGACTGGTACACGAGTAATCAGCCGAAAAAGCATAAGGAGGCGGTT
>QBUL01000072.1 GCA_013180605.1 Candidatus Methanophagaceae archaeon GoMg1
ATTGCAAACCGTATCGTTCACCGGTGAAGGCGGTGCGAAGGAAGTTATGTTTGGCGGTGCAGGTGCTGGTGCTGCCGTAACATTCCAGACCCACGTTTGCATGTCCGTGCCATTGGCATTCGATGCAACAGCGGAGACGTTGTTGTCACCAACGAATTCGGCATGCAGCGTGTAATTGGCTTCCGTTACGCTGTCGTTCGTAAACAAGTGCGAACCATTCAGATACCAGCTCACGTTTACCGTCTGATTTACCGTTACGTTAAATGTCCTCCAAGTGCAAACCGTATCGTTAACCGGCGATAGAGGCGCGAAAGAAGTGATGTTCGGTGCTTTTGCACCAGTAACATTTCCAAGAGGTGCGAATATGCTGCCAAATTCCGTTATGTTCGCATAAACATAGTTCTCCGCAGTATTAACGCCATTTGTCCCCGGAACTTCCGTCCAATCCGTTCCGTTATGCTTCCACAATCTCAAACTATTCTCATCAACACCGCCCAAATCGCCTTCTGCATAACTCACGTTCAGGAATAGCCATGAATCTGCCGTTACATCCGTTGCATTCACGTATTTGCCGATATTCCGCTTGTCAGCGGGGTCTGCCGGCGGAGTCTCCACGGATTTTAGCTTTATCCCTTTGTCGTAAGTGAATGAAATCGTGGTTGGGAAACTGCTAATCGTGATGTCTTCTGCGCTGTTTCCATGTGCATCTTCCTCGGAATAAAAGTCCCACCAGTCAGGAGCATTGATGTCTGATATGCTGCCCGAGCGGAACGAGTTGCCGCTGGAATCCCATATGTAGATGCCGAAGGCGTCCCAGGTTGTTGCATTAACGTAAGAAATGGAGGTGCTTGAACTGAACCTGTTGTTGTTTGAACCCTCCAGCAAGATGCCAAAGGCTTCGAGGGTTGCATCAAGGTAGGATATGGAAGTGCTTGAACCGAACCTGTTGCTGTTTGAATCCCGCAGCCTGATGCCATAGGCGGTGGCGGATGCAGTAATGCTAAAAACGTTGGTGCTTGAGCTGAAGGAGTTGTTGTTTGAACCCCACAGCGTGATGCCGGAGGCCTCGCCGAAGAACGCATAAATGTATGAAACGGAAGTGCTCGTGCTGAAGGAGTTGTTGTGTGAACAATCCAGGATGATGCCGCTGGCCTCCATGATGCTTGAATTAATGTAAGAAACGGAAGTGCTCGTGCTGAAGGAGTTGTTGTTTGAATACCCTATATAGATTCCGTAGGCCATGCCGCCCCACGTTAGATCTGTATTAATGTAAGAAACGTCGGTAGAGCTGAACGAGTTGTCACTTGAAGAATCCAGATAGATGCCGTAGGCGTCGTTAATCCAACCTGTTGCAGATATGTCCGTCACGATATTGCCGGAAATCTTGCACTCGCTTGCATTGTTCATGTAGATGCCTGCCACATCTTGACTCGTGCCGTGTGCATCCCGTATCTCAAAGCCTTCCAGGGTGACGTCTGTTTGGTCGGTGATGTCGAAGACGTGTTCGTCAGGATTAAGAGAAGCGCTGACGGTAGTAACTGAAGGTCCATGCTCTGAGCGAATTGTTAAATGAGATCTGGTCACATCTACGGTCTCGTAGTACGTGCCGTCCTTGACACAGATCGTTTCTCCTACTGCTGAACTGTTCACCGCTGCCCATATAGGCTCAAGGCTGGGATTAAATACGCCGCCGTCTCGCCACCACCCGGTTGTATTTACGCATATATCGCCGCAGGTGCAGTTGAGTACGGGAGCCGCCGCAGTCACATTCCAGATCCACGTCTGCATATCCGTGCCATTTGCGTTCCGGGCGACAGCCGAGACATTATTCTCACCCACGTACTGCGCGTGCAGCGTGTAATTTGCTTCCCTCACGCTTTCGTTCTTAAATAGGAAAGAATTATTCAGATACCAGCTCACGTTTACCGTCTGATTTACTGTAACGTTAAATCGCCTCCAGTGGCAGACGGTATCGTTAACCGGCGATGGCGGTGCGAAAGAAGTGATGTTCGGTGGTGCATACCCCACTGTCGTCAAAGGATGCCAATCCCCTCCGGTTGTTATATTGCCAGAAGAGTTATAAGGGATCAGCGTATTTCCTAAGCCATCCCCGTCGTTGTCAACGCCTGCATAATCTGACCAATAGTTCCCGCCGAGATAAGGACCGCCGATTATGCTCGTTCCCGCTGTTTTCGTAATGTTCCATTCGTTGTTGCCGTTATCTTTAGCATTATTCGTGTTCTCGAAGTAGTTATTGTAAATCAGGTTATTGTTGCTCGAATGATTCAGCTCGATGCCATTGTCGCTGTTCCATTTAGCGGTGTTACCCTCAAGCGAGTTGTTGCTCGAATATACCAGCCAGATGCCGTCCTTGTTGTTCGAGTTAGCGGTGTTGCGGGTAAGGTTGTTGTTGCTCGAAAACTCCAGCCCGATGCCATGAAAGATGTTCATCGAGTTAGCGGTGTTGCGGGTAAGGTTGTTGTTGCTCGAACAATGCAGCAAGATGCCGAGGTAGCCGTTCGAGTTAGCGGTGTTGCTGGTAAGGCTGTTGTAGTCCGACTCCGACAAGCCGATGCCGTACTCGTTGTTCGCAGATGCGGTGTTGTCCGAGATGTTGTTGTAGTCCGACAACGACAAGCCGATACCGTACTCGTTGTTCGCAGATGCTGTATTACTCGTAATGTTGTTGTATGAGCTCTGCTCCTTCAAGCCAATGCCGCAATCGTTGTTCGTAGCGGTGTTGTCCGAGATGTTGTTGTAGCGCGAATTCGACAAGCCGATACCGTATTCGTTGTTCGATGCCGCGTTGTTCGTGATAATATTGTACTCCGAGCTATACAAGGCGATGCCGCAATCTGCGTTCACAGATACAGTATTGCTCATGATAGTGTTATAGATTGAATCTTCCAAGCCGATGCCATACGCGGTATTCTTAGATGCGGTGTTGTCCGAGATGTTGTTGTAGTTCGAATGATCCAAGCCGATCCCAACCGTGTTGTTCGATGCGGTGTTGTCAGTGATGTTGTTGTAGTCTGACTCCAACAAGCCGATGCCGTACTTGTTGTTCGCAGATGCGGTATTGCTTGTGATAGTGTTGTTGCTCGAAGCTACCAAGCCGATGCCAGCCCAGTTGCCCGATGCGGTATTATCGGAAACGTTGCAGTGATCCGCAGAGCCGAGGTAAATTCCTGCCTTATCGTATCCGGTTGCGCCCGTTACATTGAACCCTGATATGTTCACATAATCCGCCGTTATCTCAAAGACATGGTCATTTGAACCCAATGCGTTCACGATGCAGTTTGCAGAGCCGTTCTCTGATTTTATCGTCAATCGCTTGTCCACATCCACGTTCTCGTTGTACGTGCCGTCCTTAACGCAAATGGTATCTCCTGCTGTTGCGTTATCAATCGCATCTTGTATCGGCGTATTGCTGGGGTTGAATCCACCGCTGGCTCGCCACCACCCAGTTGTATTGACACAGATGTCGCCGCAGGTGCAGTTGAGTACAGGAGCCGCCGCAGTCACATTCCAGATCCACGTCTGCATATCCGTGCCATTTGCGTTCCGGGCGACAGCCGAGACATTATTCTCACCCACATACTGCGCGTGCAGCGTGTAATTGGCTTCCATCACGCTTGCGTTCTTAAATAGGAAAGAATTATTTAGATACCAGCTCACGTTTACCGTCTGATTCACCGTAACGTTAAACGTTCTCCAGTGGCAGACGGTATCGTTAACCGGCGATGGCGGTGCGAAGGAAGTGATGTTCGGTGCCGCTGCCGGTGCTGCCGTCACATTCCAGGCCCAGGTCTGCATATCTGTACCATCGGCATTCTCGGCGACTGCAGAAACGTTATGCACGCCGACGTACTGTGCATGAAAGGTGAAATTAGCTTCTGTCACGCTTACGTTCTTAGGAACTTGCGCTGTTCCATTCAGATACCAGCTCACGTTTACCGTTTGATTCACGGTAACGTTAAAAGTTCTCCAGGTGCAGACCGTGTCGTTAACCGGTGAAGGCGGGGCGAATGAAGTGATGTTTGGCGGTGGTCCTTCTCCCAGTGGACACTCGTCCAACGGCTCGTTGTCTTTACTTTCTGCATCGCCTGGTATAGTGTAGTCTCCAGATCCTCCTGGTGGCGTAGACCAGTAGTTACCGTCCCAGTTGTTGTTTGACCCGTTGTCCATTGCTTGAGGCTCGTTCTCGTAGAAACAATTCTCATGTATCTCATTAGAATCAGAATTGCTGGTCAAATTCACTCCCGGACGTGCTGTGTTGTTCACGATCATGTTCCTCTCGATTCTGTTGTTGTCGCTTTGGTTGAGCCAGACACCCTGTTTGTTATTTTTTATCTCGTTCTCTGTGACTTTAATCCCCCAACTGTGGTTCAGAAGAACGCCATTCTCACAGTCAGAGATGTCGCTCTCCAGAAGGAGATTATCAAAGCTGTTTCTTACGTAAACGCCGAACCTAATGAGTGAGCTTATGCCACTGCATATTTTAGTTCTCAATATTCTGTTCCCATCGCTTGAATCAATCATACCTACGCCGATGGACTTCACAGGAACAGCAGCAGCCAAGTCTGAGATCGTGCAATCCTGGAATTCGTTGTTGTCCGAACCCACAAGCCCGATGCCGCAGACTATGTAGTTTGCGTTAATGTGAGAGATGGTGACAGATGAGAATGAGTTTTTGTTTGATTCGTTCAGTAGCCCGATGCCACCGGCTATGTAGTTTGCATCAATGTAGGAGACGGAGATGCTTGAACTGAATGAGTTTTTGTTTGATTCGTTCAGCCCCATTCCGCCAGCTACATCGGTTCCATTAATGTGAGAGACGGAGATGGTTGAGGTGAAGGTGTTGTCATTTGAGCCTCCCAGTCCGATGCCACCAGCTAACTTGATTGCATCAATGTGAGAGACAGATGGTTGAGGTGAAGGTGTTGTCGTTTGATTGATACAGTCCGATGCCGCCAGTTGTGTTGGTTCCAGTGATGTAGGAGACGGAGATGGTTGAAGTAAACGAGTTGTTATTTGTAGAATGCAGCCCGATGCCGTTGACTACATCGGTTCCAGTAATGTGAGAAAAGGAGATGCTTGAACTGAATGTGTTATCGTGTGAACTCATCCCTACCCCGATGCCAGAGACAACAATCCGTCCGGGTCGTCCATTGATGTGTGAGACGGTGATGCTTGAACTGAACGTGTTGTAATTTGATCCAATTACTAAGATGCCGAAGACTTCATCGGTTGCATTGATGTAAGAGAGGGTGATGCTTGAACTGAAGGCGTTGTCGTTTGAGTTCCATATCTCGATGCCGCAGCCGTAGAAGGTTGCATTAATGTAAGAGATTGAGGTGGTTGAAGAGAATGTGTTGTTATTGGAATCAAATAGCAAGATGCCTAATGCCATATCTGCCTCAATGTAAGAAATGTTGCTGCTTGAGAAAGTGTTGTCGTTTGAGTTCCTCAGCTCGATGCCGTAGGCGCTATTCCAACCTGTCGCAGAAATGTTCGTCACGAGGTTGTTGGAGATGTTGCAGTTGCTTGCGTTGTTCATAAAAATGCCTGCCACACCTTGCGTCGTGCCTCGTGCATCCCGTATCTCAAAGCCTTTTAGGGTGACGTCTGTTTGGTCGGTGATGTCGAAGACGTGTTCGTCAGGATTAAGAGAAGCGCTGACGGTAGTAAC
>QBUL01000071.1 GCA_013180605.1 Candidatus Methanophagaceae archaeon GoMg1
TAAACTAAAATAAATCTGCGTAAATCCGTGTAAATCTGTGTCTTAAATAGAAGGAAGCCCTACTTTATATACAAAAATAAAAAAAAGGAGTTTATACCAGCTTTTTCCCGGCATTGGGTCCGGGACTCACCGAAAAAACTTCCTCTACTTTTATTATCCCTGCGCTTTTCGCATCCAGTTTTAACTTCTCCTTCACGGCTTCCTTCATTCCCTCGAATATCGGACCTGAAGTCAGAAATTCCTGAAAAGTGCCTTTTATCTGATAGCCCGTACTGCCCTTGAACGCCGTAACCGCTACTTTCTGTGTCGCTTCTAAATTAGCTTTCGTCTTACCTAAAAACACGTCCCCAAATGCGAGTGTTTCTTCATCCACTACGGAAAAGGCCTTTATGGGCACGACGTTCAATTTCCCTTCGGCGTCTGCGGTTGCAACTGCTTTTGATGCGCTCCAGTCGTTGAATATCTCCATTACTTCCTCCGGCATCTTTACCATTTTTTGTTTCACCCTATAATAAGTTGCATTATATACTTTTATTTTATTAGTGGATCGGATTAAATCCGGATGGGAGACGAAAAGGAAAAAAATGAGAAAGAAACGAATCATTGTTTCAGTGTTAATAGCAACGGTACTCGTAGGAACGTTCTACATTTTATTCTTCTTGCCCCCTGATGATTTGGAGTGGCATATTCCAACAAATAAGATAGCCATAATAGAGATTAAAGGGGAGATAACCGACACTCCTGAATCATACAACGATGGAGGTGGCGCAAATCCGGAGGCGATTAGAAAACTTCTGGATAGGGCTGAAGAAGATGGGCAGATAAAAGCAATTGTGCTCAGGATAAACAGCCCTGGAGGAACTGCTGGGGCATCGTGGGATGTGTATAGAGCCGTGGAGAGGGTGGATAAACCGGTTGTTGCATCTATTGCCGATACCGGTGCTTCCGGTGCCTATTTAGTTGCGGTTGCCGCGGATGAAATAATAGCTACGCCTATGTCGGTAATAGGAAGTATAGGTGCTTCAATGGAGTTCCCTTTTGACGTCCCGGTAAATGCATCAGAAGAAGCAGAGGAGATGTCTTCCATGCCTTCAGGCGAGTTCAAGGATATGTTTGCCGATTATCGGCTAAATGAGAGTGAGCGAGCGTATCTAAAGGAACGCCTGGAGAGCGTTCAAAAAGTGTTTTCAACGTGTGTTGGTGAAAGCAGGAACATAAGCGAGGAGGATATGAGGAATATATCACACGGAGGCTGGTTTACCGGTGAGGAAGGATTGCAGCTGGGTCTCGTAGATAAGACAGGGAACTTAGAGGATGCGATAGAGGAAGCGGCTAAGCTCGCAAATGTTCCTCTGAAAGATATAAAGGTTGTGACGTTGAGAATTATTGGGGGCTCACGAGTACGAGTGAGAGAGGAGCAATAAAATAGTAAAATGTTCGATAGCCAAAAACAGGCGCGGGAATTAAACTGCAAACTAATTGCTGGTAAAGTCCGGGTATCAAATGTGGACGATTTTCTTGCTGTATTGAAAACCATCGCTCATAAATATGATGTGACGATACAAGCGATGAATGCGGAGTTGATAGCCGGGGAAGAACATATAAAGTCCGCGGTGAAAAAGGCACTGCGGGCGGTAGAGAGGAACAGGAACATAACAAATGACCTGAGTTTGGAGATTCTTTTATATGCCGCGGGAAGAAGGCAGATAGAAAGAGCATTGGCGATGGGCGTGTCGAAATCAGAAGGCGAAAACGCGAAAACCGTCGCAATTGTTATTGTTGATACGTATACGTCTGCGAGCGGAGGAAAAGATTTGGATATGGTTGCTGGAGAGGTTAAAAAAGCGACGATGATGGTAGAGGAGCCAGTACAGGAGTTGGAATTGGAACACAATGAGGATAAAAAGGAGAAACTAAAGCAGTTCTTTGAGATATCTGAAGATGAGTTAAAAGCAGTGGGCGAATCCAAACTAAAGCAGTTGGTGTTAGAAAGGGTTGCGATGTTAGATGTGCTGAAATAAAGGGACAAAAATCCAAGCATCAAATCACAAATGGGGAATAGGGACTGGCCAATAGGGCATAGTTGTCCAATTTCTAATCCATATTTGGCCACCTGGCTATTGGCTATGATTGAAAATTGGGATATGAATTTTATGCGCGAAGGCAGAGCGAATTTGAAACTGAAGGAAGCTATTCAAGGGGGTAAAGAAAAGAGTAAGCAGATATATCCGAAGAAGGATGTTACGACATCCCCTGTCATAGGTTGTCGAATACTCGTGAATTAATCAAAGTACCAGCCCTATCAAAAAGACCAGTTTTGAATTTCACTCTTTTTAAAAACTGAAACATACAAAAGTAAATATTCTATATAAAGTAAGACAGTAGAGGACAGTAAAATGAGCGAAAAAGAAAGAGAATTTGATGCCCTTGTAAAATTGTATACCGAGATAAAATCCTTTAAAATAGATAACTCAGCGAAAATACTGAAAAATTTTCATAGTGAAAACCAGCCTAAATTTAAATTGACCGCGGAAGAAAAAGAAAAAAAAGTCTTCACGACTAAATCTGAGTTCTACTACGGTATGTGCGTATGCACTGTCACAATATCAGGAACTATGGAAGGATAGTGGAAAAGAACAACACGCCGTTTCTAAATTTGGATTACCGGAGTATTACAATTTTATTATTAAGGTTTTAAAAGGGTTTTCAGATGAACAATTAGGTGCATCAGAACAGAAGTCAATAAATAACTCATCAGAACTGGAGTCAACAGACGAATTCTCGCTGCTCAATACACTATATTTCTTAAAGGGCATTAAAGATAAAATTAAAGAAAAAAATAAAAACTTCAATAAAGGCAGCGATACTGTTCTTGATATAATTCGAAAGTTATGTGAACAATTCATAAAAAAAAAACGATTCTCTTCTTTTGGAGAGAAACCGCATCCGTTCATTTATTACAGATTCTTGCTAATAATACGAGATTGGGCATTAGAAATATTTAACGATATCCAAACTTCCAAAGATAACTGGACAGTTAAGAATGAAGATTGGGCTAACTTTGTGGAAGAAATAAAAAAGATGAAGGGCATAAAAAAAATGGAAGAAAAGGAAAAAGAAGAAGCTTGCGAGAAGATTTTTGATTACTTTTTCGTAGAAGCCAAACTTTACGATGATGCGAAGTATGAGATGTATCGGCAGATAGCACTTTATAACGCAGCGGATTCCTCCCTTTTTGACGTGAAGCGCTTAATTTATAGTCTATTAATTGTAAAACAAAACGACAAATACTCCAATAATTTGATAAAAGATAAGATGCTCAAATTGATTTTTGAGGAGCAACTGGACACTAACACCGGGTTATTTCCTATTGGTCATGTGGTGAATACGGATTTTGTGATAGATAAGGGTATAATTATTGATAAAACAGAGAGGATAATAAGTGCGACTCCGATATTGTCAAGCGTAGAGTGTTTGAAAGACATGCTCATGCATGATGAACTCAAACAAGATTTGGAGAAATACCAGAAGAGATTGAACTCAACCTACGAGTGGATAATAAAAAGATTGCGGAAAGATTCTCCTGATAAGCCGTTAGGTTGGTTCCCTGAATATGAAAACAAACACACACCCGAATCGTGGGTATCTGGACATACGCTCATATTTCTCAAAAAATACTGTGAAATGCTGTCGGATTTAATTAAAAAGAACGCATGTAAGGACCTTCACGCTAAAAATTCCAAGGAATTGGATATTGAGTGGGTGAAATTGAAAGATAGTTATAAAATTAAGGTATGTATGTGGTATATGACAGGGGAAGAAACAAGAAAAGTAGTATCAAATCCAAAATATCGCTCAGCGTTGATATTTGGTCCTCCGGGTTCTGGAAAATCAACAGTAGCAAAAGCATTGGCAAAGAGGCTGGATTGGGATTATGTTGAATTATCCCCAAGTTTATTTTTAAGTGAAGGCGAGCAGAATATCATTCCGAAAGCCATCAAAATCTTTAAAAGATTGGTTCGGATGAAAGAGACGGTGATATTTTTTGACGAAGTTGATCAATTAGTGAAGTCACGTAAAAAGAGTGACGAGAAGTCTGTATGGATTGTAACCTCTCTTTTGCCTATGTTTCAAAAATTGCGGAAGCAGAAGGATATAAAATTCATATTAGCCACGAATGATATAACTAAGGTTGATACAGCAGCGAAGAGGCCCGGTAGAATTGATGCAGTGCTGCCTATGGGTGCGATTTGTTGGCAAGACCGCCTGAAAATACTGAGAGATGCAATAAGTGACGGCAATAACCAAATAAAAAAGCATCTAAATCCTAAAGTCTTTAAAGATTTATTATTATTAAACAAGAAATTAAAGGATGGCAAACTGATAGGCGTGATGAAGAAAGAAGATATAAAGTGTTTACAGAATTTTTTAAAGCGAACGGATTTTATACCGTTTCTCGAGATAAAAAGCATAGTTGAGAGTTTATTTAATAAAAGGGATTGGGGAAGTATTGAGAATGCGGAGGCATTTAAAATATTATTTGGCGAAGAGGATAGTGGCAGCAGGAGTTACGAAAATCCCGAATTTAAAGAGTTTCACAAGAATTTATTAAAAGAAGAATATATGGATAAGTATGTTCACCTTCCAACGGAGGCGGAGATACAAAGAGAAGAATATATGCGTAAAGTCAAGAGGAGTATATTCACAGAATTGGCAGTATAAAAGTAACGAGCGTAAAGTATATAAACCGAAGAATGAGCATGCATCAAAGGGGCGACTCGGGATTTAGTCCAAGTATGGAGTGGGTGGGACTCAAAAGGGGGATTTTGTGGTTGCAAGCAAAGGCATCAAAAATCAAAAACTGAACTATTTATATAGAAAAAAACAATAAAACAGAGCAAAAATAAAAATGAACTCGAAGAAGATACTTGGATTCGCAATATTTGCGCTGGCGATAATGCTCGCAGTTCTGTTTAGCGGATGCATTAGAGAAGAAGAACCGTCAGGAGAAATATGTAACAACGATGCAGTATGTTTATAACTTCTCGAAGTTTAACGATCTGTGGAAGGTACACGATTTAGTTAGAATTGCAAAGAGGATTCAAGCACCGACTAAAAAATTATCGAATTATGTGCGAAGATTACTCCTGCATATTCCACCACTCGCTATCCGGACGTAGGTAAAGAGTATGATCGTGGAGATGTGCAAGAGATTTTAACGAGTGCAAAGGAGGTATTAGAATGGGTGAAGAAAAATCTAAACTTGTAAAAGCATTAAAAGGATTCAAAGAGATGATATGTCAAAAATACGACATAAAAGAGATGATATTATTTGGTTCTCAGGTGAGTGGAGAGGCAAATGAAAGTAGCGATGTTGATTTAATCGTGGTTGGCAATGAGTTTAAGAACAAACCCTCGTTTAATCTCTCGTTCTCCGATGTAACTCGACCGACAGGCGCCAGTGTGAACGTGG